>JBLINQ010000003.1:0-85299 GCA_047639315.1 Planctomycetota bacterium | reverse complement strand
GCGGCGAATTTGATGGCTTCGTTGAGTTGAATGTCATCAGACAGGCCGTCTAACTTCGCCCGGATCATGGCGGCACCTAGAAAGCTCTGGTTTTTCGCGGCAGCGTAAAGCAAGTCGACTTCTTTTCGTGCCCAACGTGGTTTGTCGCGAGGTTGGCGGTTGGCTTTGGCAAAACGATAGACTGGAGACATCTTGGTGATGAGGCCCCAGGCGAAAATGTTGCCGGGATCAAGCCGCAGGATTACATCCAATTCAGCTGCAAACCCCGAAGTAAACCCTCGGGCCAGACACCAGCGGGCAAGTTTCACGTGGTCCGTGATCTTCTTGGCGTCAATTGACTGCAGCTCTTTGCGATAGGCCTCACGGACTTTATTGATTCCTCGTCGGGCTATGATCATCCGCTCCGGAATGATCCTGGTGCCCAACCAAGTCTGTACTTCGAGCTTGCCCTTCTTCGACTTGATGACCACGCCTTCGATCGATTCGCCATTCTTCAGGGTGAATAGCGCCGATTTTTTTTGTTTCTGCGCCCAAAGATCAAGCGTGCTTGTACCGCTCAAAACAGCAATCAGGATGAGGATCGGCAAGTTCTTAGTCATAGCCTCGGCTCCGATGGGCTTCCGCTGAGGGGCGGATTATGCGAAAAAACCCTATATGAGTGGGTTGTCCGTACTATGGACGCTCAAGCACCGCTGGATACTCAGAATAATCCCGAAGTGGTTCACAACAAAGGACAATATAAAGCCCATGGGAGCGAATCCGCTCGACAATATCGCGATCGTTCTGGTTGAACCCAAAGGCCCGCTCAATGTGGGTTCTGCGGCACGGGCCATGAAGAACATGGGGCTGAATCAGATGATTGTGGTTGGCTCCATGGATCTTAAGAGCGATGAATGTCGTCTCATGGCCCCTGGGTCGGCCGACATCCTCGATCACGCCATCCAAGTTTCGACCCTGACTGAAGCGCTCGCCGATCGCACGCTCGTCATTGGCACGACAGCCCGCGAACGTCACCGAACTGAAACCATGACACCTCGTGACGTCGCTCCCGAGATCCTCGACACCGCCGCAACCTCCAAGGTGGCCATCTTGTTTGGACGTGAGGATTTTGGGCTCTTTAAAGAAGAACTCGCTCTTTGCCATCGAGTCCTCTCGGTCCCTACCAGCGAAGATCGAGCCAGCATCAACCTGGCGCAGGCCGTTCTCTTGGTCTCGTACGAGTTGTTTCAGCAATCAACCGAAAGAGCGGTCACTGCCTCGAGCGATTTTGGCGATCTCATTGTCGGCGAACATTGGCAGCGGCTCTACAGTGAGGTTTTGACTTGCTGCGCCGAGACCGGATACCTCCACGCTGGAAATAAACTGGCTATCGAATCCAGTATTCGCCGACTACTTAAGTTAGGACCTATCCAGACAAGAGACGCACGGCACTTGTACGGCCTCGTGCGCCGGGTCGCCAAGATGATTGCTGGGCGAGCCGAGCCAAATCGGCAACAAGAGTTCTACTCGCGTGACACTCCAAATACCGAGGGCAAAGATTGAGCGCAGACACCATCGCCAAGATCCTGAAGATCCTCAAGGACGACGACGTCGAACTTCGTTGCGCGGCGGCGCTGATTTTGGGCCGACTCCGTCCATTGACGCCGCCCATGGTAAAAGGGCTTCGCCAAGGCATGCGCGAGTCTCCAACACACGCCAAGAGCTACTTTCTCGATGCCCTTCTCCATGCAAAAGATCCCAGCGTTCTCCCTGACATCGTGGCCCTGCTTGACGAGAAAGGGAGCATTGCAGACCAGGCCGTTGGTGTTGTGCGGAAGTTCGGCGGCCCAGCACTGGCAGCGATCGAAGAAGCACATGCTGGCCAAGATCATTGGCGCAACGGAGCCTACATCAAAGCAGTAGCGGGAATCCACCAGTTGCGGGCTGTACGCATGCTGGTCCAGCGATTGCCGTATGCAACGTGGGAAGAAGCCCGTGGCACCAGCCTCTTTATCGCCGAGCATTTTCAGCGCTACCCAAAGACAGCACAAAAGTTTTTGGAGAAGGCTCTGTGCAAGATGATCACAGATCCGCCGGAAGGACTTCCTGCCCATTGCCTTATCACTTGCCTCAAGATGGTTCATCGCCTCAAGTTTCAAATTGATCCGGACGCCTTGCTTCATTTAGGTGAAACCAATGATGTCCCAAGCGTAAGGCGGCATGCACTCACTGCGCTTGAGGTTCAAACACCCAGCGCGGAGAGCATTGGTGACTATCGCTGCCGGCTCTATGATCTACTGAGCAAGGAAAACCGCGACGTCACTGCGCCCAGCATGGACGTGCTCATGGCCTGGAGCACGCCGAGAATACCGGCAAAAGAACTACGGGCCCTGACTGAAAGAGACGGGGCAAGCTTGAGAGAATACGCTCTCTCTGAATTGGCTCGTCGCCGCGATCGAATGGCGGTTCCCATCTTGTGCGAACACCTCGATCATCAGTGGCGGCGAATTAGGACTTTTGCTGCGCGTACTCTGCTGACCATGAAGGGCGGAGATGACTTGCTTTTGTCCCGCTTCATCGACACGCCTGAAACAGACCTGAGGATGGAGCTTTCAGAAGTTTTGGTCTCGAGCAATCTCAAGTTGCCCGAGGCGAGTCTGAAAAGGATGCGCAAGGACCTCGCTGCAGGATTCGCCCAAGGCAAGATTGACCATGCAGCCCTCCACCTACTCGGCCTCAAGGATCGCGATGGACTCAACGAGGCCCTGGTAAAGCGAGCCAAGAAATTCATCAAGGATGGCACACCAGACTTAGCGATCAGTTGCTTGCAACCCCTCGTTCGATTTCGTCACGGCAAACATGAGTCGCGCTTTGTCCTGGCGATGGCCAACTTTGATGCAGCCAAGTCTCATGAAGGCGAAGATGATCCGCGCTACCAAAGATGCATCGATATCTTGTCACCTTTATCTCGAATCCATGAGCTGCAACTCGAGCAAAAGATCAAGAGAATCAAACGCCTTGACAGTTCTGATCGCATCGCGATTCTTCGTGGCTTGAGCCAAAAAGGTGGCATGGAGAGACGGGTCTGCCGAGCCATTGTTGATCAAATCAAAGAGGCTGAGCTTGATGAAGTCAATCGTGCCGACCTCGATCGAATCAAGAAAATGATTGGATCATAGTCGTGGCTAAAAAGAGACAGAAGCGTACGTCAACCAACCGCTATGCTCATCTAGCCGATGCCCAAGTCGAATTAGACTTCCACACCATGGGCGTTGTGTCGTCGAGCGAAGTCAAACACGCAACCATCCGCTTCATCACCCAAGCGAAAAAAGACCAGCACGCGAAAGCCAGGATCATCACGGGCAAAGGGATTCACTCGAAACGCGGACCGGTCGTCAAACCCCAAGTTGAGCGGACCCTGAAGCAACTTGCAAAAGATGGCGAGATCATCTCTTATTATCCTGAGAAGAGCACCCAGGGCGGTGATGGGGCATTTGTCGTAACGCTATGACACCTGTATGTCTGGATAGAGTTTTGAGGCCAAATCCGCTGTCGCTTCAGTCACCTGCGCAATCTCAGATTCCGTGAGACGCTCGCGCCAACTCTCTAAAATCTTCTTCGAATCTCTCGGTTGATAACTTGTCGAGTTGGTTTCGGTCTTGTTCTTCGTGGACGTGTAATCATCGATGTACTTGGACACGGCGGGCGTCATCTCAAGATTCAGGTGGTTCAAAATGCCGGCGAATCCTTTCTGGGGTTCAGCCGCGACCTCTTCATATCGGATAAAGTGCCAGCTGGGAAATCGCTCTTTGTAGCTCAAGATCTGATGGTGAAGAAGGTTCCAAAGGTGAGACCACTTTTCGATCTTGTCGTCTGAATTCTCAATGAGATGATGCATCTTTGTCACCATTTCGCTTGGAAATTCGGCCATGAGTTCTTCTTGCTTGGCGAGATTCTTAAAACTGAAACCCCACTTGGCGACCTTGAGCGAGGCAACAAATGCCCAGGGCGAGCGCATCGTACAAATGACAGCGAGGTCATACTGCTCGTGGAGCCAATCTGCCGAAAACAAAGCGATCGGATCTTTGACCAAAACGCGTGGCGATTTCACCGCCTGCAAATAGTGCCAAGCGAACCGCAACGGAGTCTTCCACCCGGCGTTCGTAGCCTGGCAGACACCGCGGGCATATCCGCCTGGCCCTTCTGCCAACACGCAATCAAACGCTCGTCGCAGTTCTTCTTGTTGCTCACTTGACTCGAAGTGAGTGTAAGGGTGGGTCAGGTGAACCCCGAAACCGTAGGGTGGGAAGTTTGAGTTGAACGGCTCGAGAAGGAGTCGCATGCCGCCGTGGGAAGCAATTGTATTGCCAATCCACGTCGTACCGGAGCGATGGGGTCCGGTCACCAAGATGTGTTTCATTTTCTCTGACACAGACAATCTTTCGTAGGCGATTCATCGGGGCCCGACCAGCATTCCGAGGGCGAGCAAATTCTAACATGGGGCCGCCTTAGGTGTCGTGTTTGCATTTTCTTCCAGCCACCGGTGGGCTGCGAATGTAAGGCAGCGATGTGTTGGTCAAAAATTTGGGCAATCGTGGCACTTTGAGCCCCCCCGCCCTTCTACCCTCAGGAGCAAGGCTTAAGGAGGAGGTAAAAACATGTGGTCGACGTCATCGAAGCCCATTGCCATCGTTGCGCTAGTCATTTCCATCTTGTGGTTTGTTGGGAAGTCGGGCTTGGATGAGGGGGACCAGGATGACGATCTGTACATCCGAGGCCATCAATCATCGCACCGGGGTTCGGTTTCCCGCTTCTCCGGCCTGAGACACCCGGCCTTGAAGCCCCACTTCAGGGCCGGCTCAAAAAGAGAGCACGAGAAATCGGCGTTGATTGTCAAGCTGAGCAGTCCAACCGGATCCGATGGACCTCAGTCGGCACGCGTGACAGTCTTCGGCGCGCCTTCACTGAAGCTCAAAGAATCGACCCAAGGTGGCGTGGCGCGCTTCTGGAATCTGCCCTTCAACCGGACCTACCAAATCGAAGTTTTGGCGCAGGATTCGTTTCCTTACTGCATCGAAGTCGTGGGCCCTACGCATGAGAACAAAGCCGTCGTCGTCGACATTCCTTTCGTGGCACGCCCCCTGAAGCTTCAAATGTTTGGGAAAAACGATCGCCTTCTCAATCATGAGTGGGTGGTCGTTGATCTCTTCTCGACAATAGACGACATAGAAATACGACACCGAATCCCAACCAAAGGCATCGATAAGGGCGGCTACTTAGCCTTGAATCTCTTTTGTGCCGGCCCGGGTCCACTCCGTATTCGTTTCCTTCAGGACGAAGGAAAAGAGCAAAGTTTGATGACGAGGGCTTGGCTCGAGTTACCGGAATCGGCTGACCAAGATAACCGTTTCGACAGGATCAAATTGACGAGGCCGCCGTTCTTCGCCTCAGGAACCATCATCCAAGAAAACGGTGCCGAACTTTCCTTCGTGCGGCTTCGAGTTTTGCGCCTTGGCTCAGACGATCAATGGCACAATGACTCTTCTATGTCCACATCAACCGACTACACCGGCAAGTGGATTCTGCGTGCTGAACTGGGAGTTGACCTGGTTCGGGTCGAGCTTATTCATGGGCAACTGGAAGCGCGAGAGGAATTCTTCCTCCCCCGGGGCCTCAAAGACATGCAGATGCGCCTCTATCAACGGGCCGAGCTTGAGCCCCCGACTCCGACATCAGATTAGGCCAGCGCGCATGAATGAAACGAAGGCTTCTGCGAGGCAGAAACCTTCGTTGCACGAAACTCAAAGATTGGTGCAATTGGAATGGGAACGCACCAAATCTCGGCCGGTGTGTCTACTTCGTCTCAGTGATCTTTGGTGGAGCGAGCTCAGAAGTCTTCTTGATCTTCTTCAACTCAATTTTGATCGCAGCTTCCAGTTCTTCGGTCTTGAAACCAGACGGACCTCGTGCGCCGGAGTAGGACATCTTGCCATCCTTCCCAACCAGGAAGAGGCGATCGGGATGACCCTGATACGCCTTGTTGACCCGATCGTCCATTCGGTCGATGAGGGCCGGGATCATGTCGAGCTTCAGCTCTTTGACGCACTGGGACGCCACCGAACTTCTTTCCTTATCCGTGATGGGATCTTCGATCATTCCGTAATCCATCGGCGAGCGAGAATCTAAGGCGTGTGCCTCGCGTATGTATACGACAAAGAATTGAATTTGATATTTGTAGGTCTTGAAGAGTTCTCTCAGCCGACCGGCTGATCTTCTAAATGGCGGTCATGTGTATGACCCGAAAATGAGAGCAACGGGTTTCTGGCCAATGAAGCTGGAGAGTTGCGCGGTCTTTTTTCCGACACCAAGAACTGGCAGTTTGAAATCAGGAGCTTGCTCACCAGGTTGGGGCACGTCCTTTGTTTGATTGCTCCCGCGCCCGTTTCGCCTGCGGGCATTGCCACTACGATTCGGTTGCCTCCGACCTTGGCTCGCAATCTCCTTCGCTTCGAATGCGCCCGACTTGTCGGCATCTAACGACCCGAGAGAATCTGAGAATTCTTTGGCGGTGACCTTTCCGTCCTGATCTTTATCAAGACGACGAACGAGCATGCTCATCATCCGCTTGCGACCACGTACCTTGGCAAGTTCATCTTCGCTGATGACATCATTATTGTCGGTGTCGACGGTTGCCTTGAGATTCGACCACTCCTTGGCATCAACGGATTCGTCGTTGTTCTTGTCGGCGCTTGAAAGCAGGAAGCGCTTCAAGACCACACTAGACGATCGACCTGACGATTGGCGGCCACCCCTCCTGCGCCGATTGCCACCCGTACGCCCGGCAAAATCTGGCTCCGTCAAACGGCCGTCTTGGTTGGTGTCCAGCCGGGTAAAGGCGTCGCCCTGACGATTGTACTCGTCCTTGGAGATCGACCCGTCCTTGTTGCTGTCGTACTTCTTGGAATAGAAATCCCAAAGAGACTCCTTCTCGGCCCCTTGCTGGGCCGAGGCACTGAGGTTGATGGCGACAACAGCCAAAACACTCATGATCAAGAACCTGGTCATGCGCTTCTCCTGCGGGTTCCTGCTGCCCTTCAACAGACAGCATGATTCGGATGTCGGTCAAACCGATCGTCCATAATGAAACCCGGCCATACCGGTAAAGTTCTGATTCTTAGGAGAATTGGCGGACGTTACCGTGGCCCGAGAGAAGAGAGGGGCTTAAGCAGCTCTAAGCGCAAATATGGGGCAAGCGCTACGGGTGGGGAAGACGTGTTGGAGGAGCAACAAACTGCTCCTCCAACATGATCGATTGAGACGTTTAGACGTTTTCTTGAGTCGCCTGGATCGTCTTCGCTGTCTCGCTATCTGTCAGATCGGAGTGACAGGATGCTGCTGTTTCAGCCTCAGCCCCCATCTGGTTCCGAGTCTTCGATGCCAGACGGTGAATCTCATCCGGAGATAAGACGCCACGTTTTTCAAGGATCTCTTTTTGCTCATCACTGAGAGCGGCAGAGACCTTTGGCGTCTCCCAGGAGAAGTCTTCCGACTTCCCAGAAGCGAACTCCTGGATTTCCTTCGAGATTCGCACGCTGCACCAATCGTGACCGCACATGGCACAGAAATCTGTGTCCACATCCAGATCCTCGTCATGATAAGCACGGGCCGTATCTGGGTCGAAGGAGAGATTAAAATGCTCTTCCCAGTTCAAAGCTGCACGTGCCTTGGTCAACTCGTCATCGCGATCGCGAGTACCAGGAATTCCGAGGGCAACGTCAGCAGCGTGAGCCGCAATCTTGTAGGCGACGCAACCCTGCTTCACGTCGTCTTTCTTCGGGAGCCCCAAGTGTTCCTTCGGCGTGACGTAGCACAGCATTGAAGCGCCGTGGTAAGCCGCTGCGGTTGCGCCGATACAACTTGTGATGTGGTCGTAGCCAGGGAAGATGTCTGTGACCAATGGGCCCAGAACATAGAAGGGAGCCCCATGGCAGAGCGATCGCTGCAACTTCATGTTGTATTCGATTTGATCGAAGGGCACGTGGCCAGGTCCTTCAACCATGACCTGCACACCGCGACGCCAAGCTCTTTCAGTGAGCTGGCCGAGCGCTGCTAATTCGCGCAATTGGGCACGATCGGTTGCGTCAGCCAGTCCACCAGGCCTGAGCCCGTCACCAATGGAGAACGTGACGTCGTGAACACGCATGAGGTCGCAGATGTCATCCCACATGTCAAACATCAAGTTTTGACGATCGTGATGGATCATCCATTTGGCCAACAAGGCGCCGCCGCGGCTCACAATGCCAATCAAACGATCTTTGATGTGGACCAAGTGCTCTCGCAAGACGCCAGCATGGATGGTGAAGTAGTCGACACCTTGCTGAGCTTGATTCTCGAGCTCGGCCATGACCATCTCTTCATTGAGATCTTCGATCTGGCGGCCAATAATCATCGAGTAGATCGGTACCGTGCCGATTGGGACCGTTGAGGCCGCGATGAGCGATTTTCGGCAAGCGTTAAGGTCGCCGCCAGTCGACAGGTCCATGACCGTGTCTGCGCCCCACCTTTCAGCCCACTCCAACTTTTCAACTTCATCTGAAGTTCCAGATGCGACCGGGGAGGCTCCCATGTTGGCGTTGATTTTTGTTTTTGTGGCGCGACCGATCGCCATTGGAATCAAACCCTGCGTGAGGTGATTCTTGTTGGCTGGGATAACCATCCGGCCGGCTGCTACTTCGTCTCGCACTGACTCCGGAGTCAGGTGTGATTCCTGTTCGGCCACCTTGATCATCTCAGGAGTGACTTGACCTAATCGGGCGAACTCAAGCTGGGTCGAGGGTTTAAATCCTTCTGGTGGTTGCCATTGACCGGCGACAAGTTGCCAATCAGCGGGCATGAAGTCCCAAGCCGTTTTGTCCGATGGTTGCGGCATCCCAGGCGTGTCGGGAGAGCTAAAAGTCCAACGGCCATCAACGCCGGCAGCGATTTTGCCAGTCTTGGCGAAGGACCCTGGATTCGTTCCCTCTTTCTGGGTCGACGGGTTGCCCCCGATTGCAGGGAGTTCAAAAGCATCATAACGGTCATTTGGCTGGTTCATATGGACCTCAGTCGTATTCGGCTTGAGTGAATGGGGGGATTGGGACTTGGGCCCAGTCGCCGTCCCTCCGCCGGTTACCCGGATCAGGTTCATAGGGTGTGATCTCAGCCTCAGACCCATGAGGCACCCCCCGCAACATGCCAGCAGCTTAGGGTCTAAGGGGGATGAGCGCAAATGACAGAAGCGAGAGGAATTGGGGGCGGGGGCTAGTCTTTGAAGACAGAACGGCCCGTTGTGCCGTCCTGGGCCACGAAATAGCTCAATTCGCCTCGGCGGCTAAAAGTCTGCCACCGTTTTCTTCCACGGATGAAGATTTTTTCGGGATCATAGGTGAAGTCGAGTTTTCCGACATGGACCCAGCCCTTGCTGCCGTTCACCTGTCCGATGTACCCAGAGTAATCCTGGCAAACGAAACGCCGATCATCGATCATGAGGATCGTTGATTTGCCCTTTACCCGGATTGAGATCGAACCGCCACCGTCGTTCACGTTGAGAGGCTCTCGTGACTCAACGGTGACTATTTTCTTGGCCGCCATCGGCTTGGACGCGCAAGCCGACAAAACAACCAAGAGAGAGAGTGCGAGATAGCTGAGGAGCCGTGGGTATTTCATGGCAGCAGCATAGCACATCCCAGATTGGGAACTGACTCTCAAGAATCGAATTCCAAAATCCCGATCTTAGGGGCTAAAGGTAGTTCTCAATGGCCTGTTGAAGCCGGTCGTTCTCAGGGTCTTGAGGGCGCAACGTCTTCACTTCTTCCAGGGCCTCCATCGCGCGCCGTTGATGTTGCAAACGGGCATGAGAGAGAGCCAAGTTGGCATGATAGTCGGTCTCTTTGCCGTTCAGCCGAATCGCCGTGTCAAAGCTTGCGACAGCATCGACATCGTTACCTAAGCGGGCCAATTGCAATCCGCGGGTGTACCAGACAATGTCGTTCTCCGGTTCCACTTCAAGAATGATGTTCATCTCTTCGAACGATTGCTGGTAATCCCCTAACTTGGAAAAGATCAAGCCGCGCAAAAAACGCGCTGGCCAGAAATCTGGCTCACTCGAAACAGTTTCGTCCAGAATTTCTCGGCCTTCGATAGAACCATCATTCACAATGCGCTGGGCAAGTTCGGCAAAGTTAGAATCAAAACCTTCATGAAGAAGGTTGAGTCTTTCGCGGGCCAAGAGTGACTTCTTGGCGGCGTCAAGATCCTCCACGCGAATCGAGCTCAAGCAAAGACCTGCCTCCATTCGGGAACCGGCAAGACGCAATGTCTTAGAGAAAAGCAAACGCTCTTCCGATGCCATCGACTCCGGTGGATACCAAGTGCGGAGGTGAGTTGTGAGCGGCTCACCGGCGGTAGCTTTGCCCAACACAGCATTGAGCTTGGTTAACTCACTAACACTCGGTGAAGCGTCGCTATCGAACATACGGCTGAAATAGATCCATGCCGAATCCAGATCTTTGTCGCGCTGAGCTAAGAGCCCGGCGCGGAGCCACAGATCACTTCGAGCTGGATCTTCTACGAGGAGAGAATCTAATTGCCTGCGAGCGGCCTTGGCGTTGCCGAGCATGATATTGAGCCCAGACATGCGTTCGACCAAAATAGCCTCGTGTCCAAGTGTCTCACAAGTCTCATAGGCTGACAAAGCTTCCTTGTGTTTGCCCAGTTGACTTAAGAGATCTCCACTGCGCCGAAGAAGGTCGCGGCTTGGCGGTTGAATAAACTCCAAGCCTCGCTGCAAGACCGCAAGTGATCCCGCAAGATCACCTCTTTCCAAGAGTATTTCAGCGAGCACGGCGTAGTTTCGATGATCTAAAGGAGAAATCTCCATCCACGATTCGATCGCCTCTTGGATCACCTCGGTCGTCATCTTCTCGCCTTGAGGTTCGACAGCTTGAAGTGCGCAACTTAGACCCGCGGTCAATGCGATACCAAATTCGCCATCAATCCTGAGGGCACGTTTGAACGGCTCAAGAGCCTTCTCGTAGTTATTGAGTTGGATGCCGTCGGAACGAAGGGCCAACAAGACGTCCAGACCACGCAGGTAGTTCTCAAAAGCCGGTGCCGATTCTGTTTCAGGTGTAAACAGGGCGGCTGCATCCCGAGGGATCATCGAGGCATAGACGCTCAATCCCTCGAGGCTTGTTCTCATGATTCGGAAGATGTCGCCAGTGATGGTCTTGTCGACCAGGATCTTGCCGCTTTCCACCATGAGGCTCTTCAACCTGAGCGTTCGAATAGAACCTTCGCTGCTCGGCCCCGAGAGGATACCAAAGACCACGATGTCGTAACCTCGCTCGCGCGCAAAACTCCGAGCGGCATCGTCACGCCAAAGATCCTTGTGGACGACCCAATAGCGAAAGTTTGATTTTTCGGTTGCGATCGGTGAAGCAACGACACGACCGGGCTCTTGTTTCTCAAAACAGTTGCGCAGGTAAATAGGGATTTGGCGCCCCAGGAAATCAGATTTACTTCGCAATCCTTCTTCTTCTAATGCGAACGGAAGGATGATGATTTTGCGGTTTTTTGCGGTCATGGGTGTTTGATCTCTCTGGGTCAATAACTCGACTCGATCAGAATCGTACCTGCTCGTTACGCCGATTGTGCAAAGGGGTTTTTATTCACCTTTTGGCGACGGGCGATTGAGTATGCGAAGGAGCAAGACCGGGTCGACTTTGCCGAAGAATCTCTTCTTATCATCGATGAACACAACCGGTATTTGCTCGCCGAATTCGCCTTCCAAAGCGTCGTTCGCACTGATGTTGATGATCTCAATCACGAGGCCATATTCGACTGCATATTTCTCCAAGACGACGAATGCATCGTCGCAAAGATGACATCCGTCGCGCGTATAGAACCGAACATGCCTGCTATCCGCTGGTGCCTTTTTTCGAGAAAACCATCGCACCTACTTCTTCTTTGCCGTCTTCTTGACCGCCTTCTTCTTCGTTGTCTTCTTCTTCGCTAAGCGTGCAGCCATTTTCTCAATGTAAGGGATCGCATCCGGAGTCTTGCATGCTGTGTTGCCATGATCGACATCGACTTTTCCGATTCGCTTGGCGGCTGCAACGCACTTTCTTTTCATCGAGGCACCCTGCCTACTCATTGCGATCAAGGCGCCATTCATTTCGTGCTTGACCCGATTCATGGACCCGTCGATCTCTTTCTCGATGGTGCCCAAGTAGTCGGTGAGTTCGGCTTCAGCAAGCGGGCATTCGTCGGAAGAGCACAAGACCGAAAGAAGCTGCCATCCAGAGGCTCGTTGCCACTCCTTCTTCAGCTTCATCCATTTCTTCATGACGCCAACAGGATTCTTCACTCTTGCTGCCACCAAGGCCACGGCCATGATTGACAGTTGATTGTCGGAATCTCTGGCCCAAGCATCGACCTCAGTGGCCTTCATTGAGGGAGCATCGGCGATCAATGTCGCCAAGGTCCGGGCATCATGATTGCCGGTCTTCCACAGTTGATCCGCTAAGCCCTGATCGACTCCGATCTGCTTTTGGAGTTTGTAGAGATCGGCATAAGGAACGCCAAAAGTCGGCAGAGTGATGCCATGCCGCAGGTAGGTCTTCTTGTGGGATTCCTTCCCGGCATCTTTTAGCTTCTTCATCGTTTCGGTTTTGTTCATTTCTTCTACCTTTCACCGGACTGGGAGCTTCTGAGCGTGAGCAACTTGATTTACGTCACTCTACGATCTTATCATGCCCTTATGAAAACGGACGGATCACTACTCGAGGGCGAAGAGAAGGAAGAATATGTCACCGGCATGTTTAACCGGATTGCTCGACCCTACGACAAACTCAATGGCCTTATTAGCTTAGGGCGAGACGCGAAATGGCGACAAGAGGCTCTGAGTTGGGCGGGAGTGACGTCCGGTGATCATGTGGCCGACCTCGGAACTGGCACCGGCGACTTCTATTTGGAGATTCGCCAGCGTGTTGGTGATGAAGGCCGTGTTGTCGGCATCGATATCGCCGAAAACATGCTTGCGGTCGCCAAAGAAAAAGCCGACCAAAAATTCGGCACTCATGTCGATCTACGACTCGGATCTGCGGCCGAGACTGGGCTCGACGACGCTAGCCAAGATCTTGTGACCATGGGGTGGGTCCTGCGCAATGTGGCCGATCGGGCCGCGGTATACGCAGAGGTCATGCGGATCTTGAAGCCTGGCGGCAAATTCCTGTGTGTCGACATGTCTAAGCCATCATTCGCCCCAATAAGGTGGGCAAGTCAGGCTTACCTCGCCATGGCGATGCCGGTCTTGATCCGCGTTGCCGGTGGCGACCGCGAAGCTTACGACTACCTCAATCGTTCCACCCAAAAGTTCCCGAATCGCAATGAACTCGTCGTTGAATGGCAGGCTGCGGGCTTCATTGATGTAAAAAGCCGCGGCTTCATGGCTGGAAGCATCGCGGCTCATTTAGCGACCAACGTTTAATAAACTCTCTGCCTACATCGATCTCAATTCGTGGGGCATGAAGTCCATCGACGATCTAAAGTAGTGATTCGATGGATAGAGAGCGATGTTGCTGGCTCGACTGGTGTAAGTGCAAGCAAAGTCTTCGAGTTGCTGGCCGTAGTAGGTCAACTCAGGCCCAGCGCGAAACAAAGAACCCCAGTACGGGTTCATTGCGTGACTCATCTCTGCGCGCAGTTTTTCGCGGCGACCAATGAACTGCTTGAGATTTTCGCGGGCCTTATCGCCCCGATTCTTGCAGTCAGTCATGAGGCTCTCTAGGTGCACACCATCGCCATTCTTCTCAAGATGACCAAGTGCGCGCTCAATGCCCCGCCAGTAGTGCAACTCTTGTTCTGTTGCCAAGCGACGGTCATCGGCTTGTTTCATTTGCATCGCCATGCCGGGAAGCCCGGATCGAATCTCTAACTCTTCTTCAAGCTCAGAGATGACCAACATGGTGCGCCAATTGGTACCGCGCTTCGAAGTGATGAGGTCGGCGTAGATATGATCTCCGACGTAAAGGATCTCATTGCCCTCACAACCGATCACCTCTTCTAGTTCGTCGGTATTGCCGCCGCAAATGACGCCCTCATCATTCATGACTCCGTTTGGTTTCGTGTTGCCGACGCCAAAATACGCGGGCTTCCTGGCCTCACAAACCACGTGATCAAAGAGCTTCATCCAGCTGACGTCATCCGCGCTCTTGCCGGTGCCAAGCGCCGTATTGATCATGGCTTTGGTGTAATACCATTCAGAATTGGTCAGCAAGAAGAGCTTCATGCCCCACTCACGAAGCGTCTCCAACATGGGTACGATTTCGAGATCGGGGCACAGGTAGTGGCTTGGGTTTGCCGTGAGTTCCGCTTTCAAAGAACCGTCACGATGGATCATGTCTGTGTGAGCCCGGATCGTTTTCCACAACTCCTTGCATTCGGCATTCTTAACTTGGGGGGCAAGCGCACTATAGATCAGAACTTCCGGCTTAGCGAAATCTGAGTCAACAGGAACGAGGCGATCGCCATGGGTCACGTGGGGAATGTGATCCATGGCGCCATAGGTGTCACGGCGTTGTTTCGAAGTTAACTTCGTGGTGCCGTGGTAAGCAGAAACAACATGGCCATGCCGATCAATCTTGGCAACATTGCCTTCTTGAATGTCAACGACAAGACCCTTACGGGCAAAACTTGGCTCTGGCACGTCATCAAGATTCAAGCTTGGAATGGAAGGATCTTTGTTCAGCTTTTCGATGACGAGATCCATCGCCAACTTATCAAGCCGAGCGCAGTTGTAGAGCCCCAAAGTATGATCAAAGTCAAAGCCGATTGCCTTGACCTTGTCGAAGCGAAGCGTGCGGTTGGTGAAGATGGAACGCTGCTGCTCGAAGACCGGATTCAATAGGGCCGACGTGATCAGGTTGTGCCACCAGGGCGCATCGGGCCCTTCATTCTTGCCTTGCTCGGCCATGATTATCGTTCCTTAATGAGCTGGGATTCAACCTTCACGGGGCAAGGGTACAGGATGTGCAAAATCTTGCCGAGTAGTCGATGCTAATATTAATTGAGCCATTTCTTGCGCAATGGATCGACATCACGTTTGGTGACTCGGTCAGGTTCGATGGTGATGAGTGGAAGTTGATGCGGTTTCTTGCCGGCGATGACAACGGGGACGTACTCCCCCGCCTTCAAGTTCTCGAGGAGGTAGTTGCCTTCTTTGTCCACCGTCGTTTCGGCAACGAGGTGGTTGCGGCGATCCCTGAGCTGCAGTTTCATCCCCGAAGTGAATGAAGTGGGACCGTGGAACTTACCAGTGAGCGTCGCCCCCATGCGCAGCACGAAGCGGAGTTGAGTAACGGGCGCTTTGTCTGCCTGCCACATGGGTACTTGGTGAACGATACGTTGAGTAGGAAATTCACCCCGTGGAAAGTGCAATTCGAAGCGAAAAGTTCCGTTGTACATCTTCTCGAGCTTGAGAATTTCTCGGCCCCTCAATGGGATTTGCCGCCGAATCTCAAAGGTCGGCGGCAGGGTGACTTGCAGGAAGGCGTCCTTAGGGATCGTCTTTTGGGTGGCATTCACAATTTCGATATGAACAACACCCTTGCCGCCGCCAAGGAACAATTTCATGTTGCCGACGTCTTCGACGACGAGGCCCCTAAATGGAATCGTACCGTACATTTCATTGCCGACTGTGATGACGTCCAAGGCCGTTCGAGGCAAGAGATCTTCAATGGCAAACCGACCTGCGCTGTCGGTCTTGACGCTGGCGAAAGCGTTAAAGTCGACCATGACATTGGCGATGGGCGTATTGTCACTCGCATCGCGAACAATTCCCTTCGGTCGAATTCCGCGGATAACTTTGAATTTCAAGCGAGTCTCATTGCCAGCTTCGATGACAACAGATGACAGGGCCGAAGGGATGATACTTCCACCGAGCACGGACACGCTGTAACGACCGGCCGGCACTTCATCGAGAGCCCACCCACCGTTTTCGACAGAGAAAACCGGCAGAGCTGGGCTACAAACAACGACGAGTTCTTGGGGAGTTGTGCCATCTGGAAGTCTTGCCGAAACGAAGATGCGTCCTTCGCCTGGGGCGACTTCGTCATCTTTCTCGATCTTGACAGTCTTGGCTTCGACTCCCTTATGACCCTTTGGGTCGCGGGCTCGAAGCTCGAAGGGCTCGGCACCGCTTGACCTGAAGGTGCGTTCATCATCGTCTAAACTAACCTGGTCGTTGGCATCACGGTCTCTTTGGAGGAAGAGCCAAACCAAGGAGAATGTGACAATAGCTAGGATCAGAAGTGGGAAAGTACGTTTCATGATTGAGGACCTAGAAGCGAAAGGTCTGCGCGCCGATCTCGTGGTGATAGTACGCGGGCGAAGCTGCGATCGAAAGAAATCATTACTTCCCTCTTATTGACTCGAAATTCTGCCAAGTCATGAAAGCGACGAGGATAGCCCCAAACGTGAATCCAACTTTGAAGAGCAGGAAGATCAACGGAATGGCCACAGCAACGCTCACTCGTGTCGCGATCGCGTTAGCCTTATAGGGGCGCATGAAGGTGGTCAGGAAATCACGAAGGGCGTGGCCACCGTCCATGGGCAAGATCGGCAGCAGATTGAATATGCCCCAAAAGATACCAATCTTCACCAGAATCAACTGCAGATAGGGCCATAAGGTCCCATCGGCGATATAGCCGCTGCCAAGGACGTAGTCCCAAAACGGCAAGTTCTTGGCCGGGGCGAATCCGTAGTAGGCAGCGAACGCCAAGAGAAACCCTGCGGCTGGGCCCGCAAGAGATAGGCGGACCCCCTTCCAGCCGTTGCTCTCGCCATCCGGAATCGTCATGGCGCCCATACCGACCAAGACCACTCGAGACCGATGCCCGTTCAGCTTAGCGGCCCAGACATGACCAAATTCATGAACGATGAGAGAGAGCGTCACGGCAAAGGCCAGAAGGAATGCCTCCTGGAGCCGGCCATACTGCAATTCTCGAAAGCTAATGAATAGGAGAAGGAGGAAGTATGAGCCAGACAGATAGACCGGGGTTCCGAAGAGAACGCAGATCTGCATGAGGTTTCCTTGAGCAAGCATGTCTCAATCTACCCCACTTTGGCAAACCCGAAAACACCGTGTTTTTATGTCACGGGCCCAGACTGTCCTCTTCTGTCCCCAAATGGCGGCGAAAGCGTCCTAGAAAGAGGTCACTCGGGTCGGCGGGAGGTTCTCAACAAGTCTCGCCGCACGTCGCAATAAAACCATAAGCCTATACTAACAAATCGGTTGTGTTTTCCATGGGGATCCACGGCCCGGTTTGGCACGCGACTCGCAATAGAAGGATTGTCAAGCAAACGCCCGGTCAATAAACCGAGCCCAACGAAAGGAAAAAAGTCATGAGCAGCAAACTGACTTTAGCAGCCGCCGCAATCTTCACCGCAGCCCTTTTCGGCATGAACGCCAAGAGCGCCACCGCCCAGAGTTTTGGCGGGTTCTTCAACGTGAATACTCGAGGCGTCTCAATTTCCTTGGGTACAGCCTGCTCCTGTGACTCGGTCTACACTTGGAGGAACGACAGACGCCGGGTCTGGTGCGCCGAGACCTACCGGAGTGAGTTTGTCCCAGCAGCCTATCGCACTGATTACGACTGCCACGGCAACGGCTTCCAAGTCTTAGTGAGAGCTGGATATAACCGCCGAGTCTGCGTCCCAGGCCATTGGGATTACGTCGATAATCGCGTTCGGGTCCGCAGAGCAGGACGCTTCTGTGGAGTTCACGACCGGGGCCACAGGGGAGTTCTCTCCATCTTTGGAAACGGCCACCGTAACCGCAATCACAACCGTGGTCACAAGAACTACGGGGGCTACAAGGGCCACCGTGGCAACAGGGTCCACAACAATCGGAATAACAACCGGAATAACAATCGCTCCGTAGTCGCCAACCGTGGAAACAACGGAAACCGGGGTAACCGGGGTAACAGCAGCACAAGCAACCGGAACAACAACCGTACCGTCGCCAACCGTGGCGGCAACGGAAATCGCGGGAGCCGAAGCAACAATAGAAGAGGGAACCGCCGTTAGGCCGATTCCATAACCCACGAAAGCGCCCCTGCTCAATCGAGCAGGGGCGCTTTTTTTTTTGACGAAGGCGTTATCATGGGCCATGTCCATCGCCACCATGATTCAAGAGACGGCCAAGATCTGTAGCGAACGAGTTGCTCTTGTGGACGGCTCAGAAGTCCTCACGTTTGCCGCGCTCAGCGAGAAAATGGACTTGTGGCATAGGTTCTTAGACGACCTTGAGGTCGAAGTTGGCGACCGCGTCGCTCTCATCCTCGGCAACACGTCCAACCTCGTTGCGATTCATGGCGGCAACCTCCTCTGCGGTCGAATTTCCGTCCCTATGAACCCACGCCAAACAGTGGACGAATTCGAACGCCTCTTTGTTGACGCTCGCCCCACTCTCGTGATCACATGCAGAGAATCCAAAGACCGGGTGCAGGAGGCGCTCGGGCGGGCCAAGCTGGAGTGCCACATGCTTGAAGAGCATCTCATTCGCTCCTCATTCAGCGGTGCTCGCCGCAGCCCTATTGCCCAGCCAGTCACCATCACAGCTGACATGCCCGCCATGATCGTCTACACGTCAGGAACCACCGGCAATCCCAAAGGGGCGGTCTTGAGCCAAGGCAACTTGGCCGCCGCTGCAAGATCACTTCACCAAGCATGGGAATTCTCACCCCAAGACCACCTGCTCTTGACCCTGCCGCTCTTTCACGTCCACGGCCTGGGCATCGGGATCCACGGCATGCTCACTTCTGGCTTCCGAGTGACTTTAGAAAAGTCGTTCCAGGCGGAAGAGGCTCTCGAGCGGCTGCAGGCGCCGGCATCCAAGTTCACCATGTTCTTTGGTGTTCCCACGTACTTTCATCGGTTCTTGAAGTCAAACTCAAACGAGGCATCTTTGGCTCATCTACGGCTTTGTGTCTCAGGCTCGGCCCCCCTCTCACCGGCAACCCATCAAGAGATTGAAGAACAATTCGGCATTAGAATACTGGAGCGCTATGGCATGAGCGAGACGTTGATGAACATCTCGAACTCACTGCGCGGTGCGCGCCATGCCGGATTTGTCGGTCAACCTTTGCCAGGCGTACACGTTCGCATTGTTGATGACCAAGGGAAGATTGTTGCTGACGGCCAAGAAGGCGAGATCCACTTGCGAGGCGAAAACGTCTTCACCGGCTATTGGCAAAACTCGGAAGCTACGGCCATGGCGTTTCAAGATGGGTGGTTCAAGTCTGGAGACTTGGGTCGATTAGACGTCGAGCGACAGAGCTTTCAAATCACCGGTCGTGTTAAAGAACTCATCATTAGCGGGGGCTACAACATTCATCCCCAGGAAATCGAGAATGTGCTGCACACATATGACGAAATCGAAGACTTAGCTGTTGCCGGCACCCCTGATGAAGAGTTCGGTGAGCTCGTGACGGCCTTTGTGGTGGCCAAGAATTCTCCAATTACGCTCGACGTCCTTAGGAATCACTGTCAGGATAAACTCAGTGCCTATAAGATCCCTAGACGGCTTGTTCTCGTCGACAAGATTCCGCGTAATGCCTTGGGTAAAGTCCAAAGGACACTTTTAGGGACAAGGACCTCGTGATTCGCAAGCTGACCGACAATTTAGCAAAGACACTGACATCGATCGTTGGCACCCGTCGCTTTCGTCAGGATCCAGCGTCTCTTCATGTCTATCAGTGTGATGCGCTCACCCACCTGAAAGTAAAACCCTTGGCGGTATGCCTGCCGAAGACGACAGTCGAAGTCGCCAAGATCATGATGGCCTGCTATGAGGCCGAGATGCCCGTCACGGCCCGAGGAGCAGGCACTGGTTTATCTGGTGGGGCTTTACCGGCTAAAGATGGTGGCATCATCGTCGATACCTCAGCCATGAAGCGGTTGATCGAAGTTAACGTGGTCGACCGCTATGCCATCTTAGAACCAGGCCACATCAACCTGCACCTTTCCGACTGCGTTGCAGAACATGGGCTTTTCTATGCGCCAGATCCTTCGAGCCAAATGGTGTGCACCTTGGGTGGCAACATCGCCGAAAATTCCGGCGGGCCTCACACGCTTAAGTACGGTTCAACCGTTGGTCACGTCTTAGGTCTCACTGTCGTCTTAGAAGATGGCGAGGTGGTCAAAATTGGTGGGATCAATGGGCCGGTTCACGGTTACGATTTGGTTGGCGCATTTGTTGGCTCCGAGGGAACGCTCGGCATTGTGACCGAAGCCATTGTCCGCCTGGTGCCGACTCCTCAAACCACCGCCACCATGTTGGGAGTCTTCTCCAGTTTGCCTGCTGCCTGCCGCGCCGTCTCAGACATGATTGCCGAAGGCGTGAATGCCGCCGCCATTGAAGCCCTCGACCAACTGACGATCCAAGCGGTGGAGGCAAGTGTCTTTGCTGCGGGTTATCCGCAAGATGCGGCGGCCGTCATACTCGTTGAGCTTGACGGACACACAGCCGATGTCGCTTACGATCAAAAACGCGTTCAAGACATCTGCAAACGACACGATTGTCTGAGTTTCGAAGACGCCAACGATCCGGTCAGGCGCAAAGAGCTTTGGCGCGGTCGCAAAGGAGCTTTCGGCGCCATGGGACGCATTGCCCCTGACCTCTATGTCATGGACTGCGTGGTGCCACGCTCGAAACTCGAGCCGGCCATCGTCGGTATTGCTGAAGTTTGCCGCGCGCTCGACCTCCGGCTCGCCAACGTGTTTCATGCAGGGGAAGGCAATCTCCATCCGAATATCAGCTATGACGGCCGCGATCACGAAGAAGTCGAACGTGTGCTTCGCGCGGCTGAAGGTATTGTCGAAGTTTGTCTCAACCTGGGTGGCGCGCTGTCGGGCGAACATGGTGTCGGGGTTGAGAAAATGGAGTTCATGCCTTTGGTCTTTGATGATGAAGCCTTGGCTCTCTTTCAAGAATACCGAGACGCTTGGGGCCCCAAAGGACTACTCAATCCGGGCAAGATTCTGCCGACACCGAGAGCATGCACAGAAACCAAAGGCGTGTTCTCTCTGACGCAGGAGGACGAGCAATGAGCACATGCGAAGGTCAGTTCGTAGCAATCCGGAATCAAGAGGAGTTGCGCCAGTTGATTGGTGTTTGTGCCAATGATGGCACTGCCATCATTCCGACGAGCAGCGCAACCATGCCGCCGCTGTTAGAGGGAGAGGAAGACCACTGCGTGATCAGCCTGGCTGAACTCGATCAAGTGATCTCCTATGCCGCCGACGACCTCACCATGACCGTGGAAGTTGGAGCGAAGGTCGCTGACATTCAACGCATTGTCGCGAAGCAGGGTCAAAGACTCACAGTCGAATTGCCAAATCCAGAAACGACCACCGTCGGTGCATTGGTCGGCATGGGAACTGGCGGTTTCATTGCCAACACGCACGGTGGCGTGGCTGGGCAAGTCCTCGGGATCGAAGCCTTCTCTGGCGATGGACGCCGTCTTGTTGGTGGTGGCCGAGTCGTCAAGAATGTGACGGGATACGATTTCGTTCGGCTTCTCTGCGGCAGCGCCGGAAGCTTGGGCATTATTACAGAGGTGACCTTTCGGTTGAGGCCTCAGCCTCCCAGAGAAGCCACCTTTGTCCTCCAAACAAAAACCATCGAGCGCAGTTTCGAAGTTGCCATGGCGTTGCGTCAGAGCCTGCACGTCTTGACAGCCATCGTTGTTGTCGCGGGAGCGGCACTGCATGATCAAGATGGTGGTCCGCTCATCTTCGTTCGAGCCGAAGGCAGTTCTGATTCGATCGTGCAGTTAGGTGAATCTTTAGTCCACTTTGACTGTCCTGTTGATCAACTCGAAGGGGAAGAGAGCAGGGCCTTATGGCAGGAAGTCTGTCAATTTCCTTCCAGCCAACCTTTTCACTTGAAGCTGACCCTACCTCCGAGTCGTGTCAGCTTGGCCACGGCAGAGCTCCCTGTTGAGCAATCAGATCATAGCTGGGGACTGGTCGTTGATATGCAAAGAGCGAGCATTGATTTCACTTGCTCGCGGGCCTTCGATCTGAGCCAAGAAATCACAGAAATCGATGTCAAGAAGATCGAAGAAGATCATCATGCCGTCGCCTCCTTACCAGACGAACTCAGTGACCGCGAAGGGCGTTGGGACCGCTTCACGCACCCGGCAGCGGGTGCCAGGAAGATTGGTGATCGCATCAAGATCGCCTTCGATCCGGTCGGGATTCTCATGCCCAAGCGACCAATAGCGGGGAGCTTCTAAGCGATGGAAGATCGAGCCAAAGAACTCCTCCTGCGTTATGAGAAAAGTCTCGACTGCATTCATTGCGGTCTTTGCTTGTCGGCCTGCCCGACCTATCAAGTCACGGGCAATGAGATTGACGGCCCACGAGGACGCATCTCTCTCATGCGCGCCCTGGCCGAAGGCGAGCTTCAAATTGACGACGGAGTTAAAGAGCCCATGGAGCTCTGTCTTCTTTGTCGGGCGTGTGAATCAACCTGTCCATCGGCTGTGCAGTTTGGTGCCATGATGGAAATCACGCGGCACGAGATCCACACGAAATCGAAACGAGGATTTCTCGGACGTTCATTCGAAGCCTTCATGCTGAAGCGAGTCTTGCCAAGTAGAAGGTGGATGTCCATCGCCGCAACGATGACGCGGTGCTACACGCATTGGGGCATCAGAAAAGCCGTTCATGGCCTCGGCATCAATCGCATCTTGCCTGCGACACTCCGTCGAATGGAAGCCACTGTTCCTGTTGTGCCGGCAAAAAAAGACCGGCGCCCTCTTCCTGAACTGACAGAAGCAACGACGGCCAAACGCGGGCGTGTTGGCTTTCTTGCTGGGTGCGTGATGCCAGAATTATTTGGTGACACAAACCGGCAAACAGTGGATGCTCTTGTGGCTCAGGGCTACGACGTCGTGGTGCCAAAATCACAAACCTGTTGTGGTGCCCTTCATATCCATGCCGGAGATCAAGACAGCGCCAAGAAACTTGCGCGTCAAAACATCGAGAGCTTCCTCACCTCCGATGTCGACTGGATTGTTTTCAACTCGGCTGGCTGTGGCGCGGCCATGGCTGAATACGCCGAGTGGTTTGCCAGTGACCCGGAGTCAGCCCAGGCCAAAAAAGTTTCCGCCAAGGTCATCGATATCCTGGAGCTCTTCGCTCGCGAAGATCTCACCCCACGAGGTGGTCAAGACCTGGGGCCGGTCTGCTACGATGCACCCTGCCATTTACACCATGCCCAAGGATGTCAGACCGGACCACTTGCCGTCATCAATCGTATTCCTGATTTGGACGTGGTTCCCTTGGATGGTTTTGACCGATGCTGCGGCGCCGCAGGAATCTACAATCTTACCCAACCGGAAATGAGCGACGCGATTCTTGAGGAAAAGTTGGACGACCTTGAGCGCAGTGGCGCCAAGGTCCTTCTCACCGGCAACCCGGGATGCCTGATGCAATGGCAAAAAGGGATCGCAGGGCGCGGCCTTGATGTCGAAGTGCGACATCCGGTCTCTTTGCTCTGAGTGCTTGGTCGGCGGAACTTCAACAAGAAATCGGCGTCACTCACTCGAACCAAACACTCACGTCATCGAGAGGCTTGCGTTTTAAGTCGGGCACGACACAGTCGTCGGTGGGAAAGCCGATGGGGAAAAGAATGAATGGCACTTCGTTCTTCGGCCGTTCAAGGATCTCTTGCAAGAAGGCCATCGGGCTTGGTGTATGAGTGAGGGTGCAAAGCCCCATCTTGTGAAGCGCTGCAATAAACAAACCAGCAGCAATGCCAACACTCTCTTGCACATAATAGTGCTTCTTAATGTTGCCCTCTTCCGTCTTGCCGCGCCGCTGTGCCATCAAGACAACAATCCAAGGGACGGTCTCTAAGAATGGCTTGTGCCAATCGGTCCCGAGTGGGGCTAAGTCTCTCAGCCACTCTTCTTTCATGCGGCCGCCTTCATAGGAAATATACTCTTCCTTTTCGGCGGCGATGCGGATCTCACGTTTGATATTGGCATCGGAGATCGCCACGAAGGTCCATGGCTGCATATGAGCGCCGCTGGGGGCGGTGCTGGCAGCTTCAATGGCAAGTTCGATGAGACGCTTAGGAACCGGTTGATCCGAGAAAAAGCGAACGCTCCTCCGAGAGTCCAAGTCTTGCAGAAAGGCCTCGCCTTGAGCTTCCATTTCCTTTGGCTCGAGTCGCTTGTGTTCAAGGGGAATAAACCCTGATGTGTCGTCACTCATAAAGGCATCATAGCGCGAGGCCTCTCGTTTCCAAGATTTAAGAATTGTCCAGACAGGAAGAGCGGATGCGACGTCCAAAGAGCGAGTTGTCACGATCGAGTGAAAACAGAGACAAAAAAAGAGGCCGAGCATCACTTGCGTGACCCTCGGCCAAAATCCCTCGCCATAAGGCGTCTCTCTACTTTTTGGGCGCGGGCTTACTGTTGATCTTGTCTATGGCCAACTTGGCAGCAGCCTGGATCTCGGCGTCGCCCTCAGTCATGAACTGAATGAGGATTGGCAAAGTTTCCGCCACACCAAGAGTCCCCAACGATTCAATCGCGATCAACCGAATGGCCTGGTCGTTCCCGACCTTGGCCTGCTTCAACAGGGCTGAGACAGCACTGGTTGCATCGAGGCCGGCGTCGTTGAGGAAACGATCCCAATTTTTCTTCTGGTCAAAGTAAAACTGAACTCGCTTCAAGGAAGCCTCTGCTGCCTTGCGCACTTCCTCATTTGGATCACGCAGCGCTTCAACCAGGACGGGGACGACTGTTCGCTCAGGCACTTCACCCAACAATCCACAAAGTGTCTTGCGAACATAAGCACTGATATCAGATGCCAAGGGCAAAATTGTGGGCACTGATTTCTCGCGTTCGATCGCCACCAAGGCGCGGATTGCGCCCACTCTTACGGAAGAGGATTGGTGCACGAGAAGCTTAGCGATGTCGTCAGTGAACCTACCATCGCCGTGAGAGTCTAAGCTATCGAGAACCGCTGTTGTAATCCGATCATCTGTTCCATTCAGGAGCGCCTTTAACGCTGCTTCGGTGTCCTTGTCAAACTTACTTTCGAGTTCGCCCAGGAGACGATACATCAGGGTGTTTGGTAGATCTTTCAATGCACGCAAGACCCAAGTTTTGGCTGGCTCCATCTTGGTGATGCCCATAGCCAAGACGAACTTCAGAATATGCTCTTGAGCTTTGTCCTCGAGTGCAAAGACCGTATCGGCAACCATGAGTACCAGAGGTGCCGAGAACTCTTCGGCCGACGAACCGGATGACTTGCTGTAGTCCTCCAAGCCCTCCAGGATAAACTCTTCGAGATCTTCCTCACGACCTTTGATGACCTGGGCAAAGATGGAGGCACGCTGTTCCGGTGTGAATTTTGTAGGCTCGCGGAAAGGCAATGTTCCGCACCCCCACTCTGGGCTATTTTTCTTGCGGCGACTGCTCTTGACTCTCTTGGAATTGCCGAGACCCTTGCGGGCGGCAGCCACCAACAGGGGAATGTCCTTGGGGTCGCCATGACGATAGAGCGGCACCCAAAGTTCGAAGCGAGACAGGCCGGCGTCTTTTTCGTCGCAATCCATGGCAAGCAACACCCGGAAGGTCGGCAGGACCTCCTCGGTGAAGATATTGGGCATGGTGACCGAGTTGGCGATCGCCCGATAGAGCTTCGCTTCCTTGGCAGCCAATTCAACCAAGAAGGTATTCATCGCCGGTGTTCGTTGATGGGCGATCGCTCGGATGAATGACCAAGAAAAGGATTGGGACCAGCCCTTTTCCGAATGATCTCGTGATAGATATTCGTTAACCCAATTGACCAACGGCGCTTCGTATGCTGGATTTGGGTCTTGGATCACGGCGCGATTAGCAATGTTGTAGGGACGAGAAAAGAGGCTCAGGTTGTCCAGCAAGTAGCCCAGTTGTTCTGGCTCTGAAACTTTGATGAGGTGGTTTTGGAAGCCGTCCCCTTCAAAGGAGGCGCCGAGTCGCAAGAGTTCGATCATAGCTGGCACATCATTAGACTTCCAATAGGAGTTCATGTTTAGGATGCCGCTCAGAAAACCACTCTGACGAGGGAATTTCTCTCGCAGTAGATTCCAGTCAGTTTGATCGATGTTGTGAAAGAAGTCCTTAGGAAAGTTGTTGGCGAACGCTAAGAACTTGGCGGCCGGAATCACTTCGCCATTATTATTCAAGTTGTAGAAACCAAGACCATTGGCCCACAAACGATCTTGAGCGATAGGGCCCTTCGCCAGCGCCATCAACTCGTAGAAATGATGGGCGGTCTCTTTACTTAGCCCATAGTGACTTTGGGCGAAGCGCATGATCTTTTGCTGCAACTCCAAGGGGCCAGACAAGAAGTGCGCCTTGAGCTGAGTCGCTATCTGGTCAACAAAATCTGGATTCCCGCTCACCAAGTCCCGAAGGCGCAACGAGCTGGCGGAGCGCAGAAAAGAGGTCACAACCTCTGGCTCGCTGCGCCGAAGAACCGCCAAGACTTCGGCTTCATTGGTTCGTGATTTGAGTTTGGCGAGAACGGCAATGGCCCGTTGGGCTGTGCTTGAATCTGGGTCGAGCATAAAGCGCCGAATGCCGGCCGTCATACTCGCAGTCGACAATTTAGTCTTGTTGCCTTTGACCGACTCGATGCCGGAGTAAATCGCATCCAGAACCGTGCGGCGGTAGAACAGATCTTTTTCGTCGGCCACGCTGTCGATCCAAGAAGCGACTGCTGGGCCACCAATGGCAATCAAAGCAGAGACACCTCGTTTAACAAAGGTCAGATCGTTCTTCTCGTTGTGAACCGCTTCGACCAGAGGCGGCACAGCCGGTTCCCCAATGAGAGTCAATTCACTGATGCCGATAGGATAATTCGTCGAGCGATACAGCTTTGAGATCGACCGGTGAATGCGACCCTGGACCGACCAGTCTTTTTCGTCTTGAGGCTTCTTGCCTGCCAAAACATTTTCGGCGTTCTTGGCGGCTGGGCCTTTACCCTTGGCGGCCTGCTTCAAGACACGATCGGCGTCGTGATCTTGGCCGAGCCTCCGGTAGATGAGTCCCATCCGGTAGCGAGCACGAGTGCGGGTGATATCATCGAGAGTTTCGTTGTCGGCGGCACGAGCATAGAGGTTGACTGCGCTGACCAGATCACCTTCCATCGTTTCGACTTGGACCGCCTTGTCGAAATCAGCACGGGATAGTTCGGCTTGATCTTCCTGCTGGGCAAAGACGAAGGATGTCACTGCGACGATAAAGGCTGCTATAGTTCTTTTCACTTTACTTCTCCTCTTGGAGTTGGGGCCTGGTGTTCATTCGCTCTGCCCCTTTTGTCGCCAATTCTCAGAACCGAATGTCTGGTGGTCGTCAAAGGCATGTCAGGAAGTTGTCAGGACCATTTTGTAGCCAGCCCCATGGACGGTTATGAGAAACTGTGGTTCTTTCGGGTCGTGCTCTAACTTCTTGCGTAGATTAAGGATATGAGTGTCGACTGTGCGATTAGTCACAGCTTCTCCACCGCCCCAGACTTCGCTCAGAAAACGTCCGCGGCTGATGATTTTTCCTGATTCTCTGAAGAATAGGTGCAGCATCGCTGCCTCCTTCGGGGTGAGTGGCCACACCTTTTCTCCTTTGTTGAGCTCAAGAGTCTCCAGATCAACAACGGATTCCCCGATGGAGAACTGCTGAGCCGGCGCTTCGACTCGCAAGAGATCGAGAACGCGTTCTTCTTTTCTCAAGAGAACTCGTACGCGGGCCAAGAGCTCGCGCAAGCTAAATGGTTTGGTGACGTAGTCGTCTGCTCCCAGTTCGAGGCCAAGAACTTTATCGTTCTCGTCGCTTCGAGCGGTCAACAAGATGACAGGGGTCATGATGCTGGCCTCGCGAATCTGCTTCAGGACCTCTAATCCGCCTTTGCCTGGCATCATCAGATCGAGGAGGACTAAAGAGAAGTGGCGACTGAAGAGCAATTCTTCGCCTCGAAGTCCATCTGGCGCAACGGTGACGTCATAACCTTCAGCCTTAAAGGCATCTTCTAAGGCCATGCGTATGGTTGGGTCGTCTTCGACGATCAAGATCCTAGCTGTCATGATTCTCTCTCAGTGGAACTGACCACTCAAAACACGCACCACCCTTCGAATCGGGTGCAGCGATACACTTTAAGTCGCCGTCGTGGTCGCGCAGGATGCGGCGTGCGAGATAAAGACCTAAGCCGACACCAGCAATACGGCCATCGGACTGGGCCGCTCCCCTTTGAAAACGTTCAAAGACGACGGTCCTTTCAGATTCGGGGATTCCAGGACCGTAATCGCGGATGAGAAGTCGATAGTGGTCGCCAACTTTCGCCCCGTAGAGTTCAACCACTTGACCAGATTTGGCATACTTCTTGGCGTTCTCGAGCAGATTCAGCAGCACTTGAACCATCGCACCACGATCGACAACAGACATCTCATCCTGGTCTTTCAGGTCAACCTCGACTGACATGCCGTCCCGTTTTGCGATAGGAGCAAAGAGTGCTACAGCCTCCTCGATGATCTCTTGAAGCTGGCAAGGTCTCTTGTCGTAGGCGCGTTCTCCGCGCTCCATCCGGCCAAGGTCGAGAACGTTCTCGATCAGCATCGTCAAGCGAGCCGATTCGCCCGAAAGGAGGCGATGATATTCTTTACGCCGGTCCTCGTCGGGAACCATGTCGCTCTCCAACATCTCGGCCAGAAGGCGAATCGAAGCCAGGGGCGTCTTCAACTCATGAGTCACGCTGGTCAAGAAATCGGTCCGTGATTGAGCTGCCAAGGCTTCCCGCCTGACGGCTCGTAGCGTCAAGAACAGGCCGAGACATAAAGTCAGAGCCAAAAGCCCCAACAAGAAAGGAACAAAGCCGGAATCGGTCCAGCCTTCTCCGTCCTCCACTTCTGTCACGGGGACTGCGATCATTGGCAAGGCAGCGATTGCGCCCTTGGGCAGAACCGGGCCAACGTGAAAGCGATTGGCTTCAAAGCCAAGCTTGCTGACCAAGGAGGCTGGCTCAATGACAACTCCGCGGCCGCCATTTTTTTGGGGAAAGTAGATCAACAACTGAGACTCGGCCTTGCGAAAGACCGGCGCCTTGGCGGCGCGGAGTGATTCAAGTTGATCCATGACGAGAAGTAGAGATTGACGTTGATTATGAACCGAACGCAGTTTGAAGTGAAGGTCACTGACCTTCGTCTTGCCCAAACTGGACAAGCGATCAACAAAGGCCAATGCTGACTCCGGGGGCAAATGGAGGAGATAGCGCTCGCCCTGGGAAGAGAGCGAACGGGTGACTAACGACTCCAAACGAATGGCAGCCCCCTTGTCGCGGGGGCTAACATTCTCGATGCCCCAGAACTGCTCCAGAAACTTCGACCGCCTCTTTGTGTCTTGAGCACGATGGGCCGTCCAAGCGCCTCGCGCCAGGAGGAATCCGTGGTCGAATTCGCTTTCCGATTCGGCAGCGGCTTGCTCTAAGGTCGCGATGGCCGCACTTAGATCATGAGCCACGAATTCCTGCTTCTGTGCTGACTCCGATGCCTTCAGTGCCAGCCAACCCGGCTCCATGTTGATATCTCGGAGCGACGGGGCCTTGATCCAACCCAAGCGAGGGGGGATCACGAGTTGCCCATCAACGTTCAGTTCAAAACGAGAAGTTTGGGGCATGGCGGACAAGAAAGAGGGATCACGAACAGATTGAGTGAGGCTTCGCGCCAAAGACGAGGCGGCGCGTTCCGCTTCTTGGCGTGCTGTCGCTCTGGCTTTTTTTGCGCTCTTTTGCAGACCTAAAAGACCAAAGGCAACGAGCCCGGCTGCCGAAAAGAGCACGAGGGCGAGAAACCATGTCAACTTGGAACGTTGGGCAGTCATGGTGAAAAACTAACCGCCGCTGTCATCGAATTGTCAAAAAACTGTCAATAAACGTCCGGGTTTCATCACAAACGTCCGTGAAGAAGGAAAATACAGCCCCTAAAGGAGGATCTATCGCGAGACTTTGATCGTGGTAATGGCGGAGTGACCCCAGAGCCGCAGCAAGGCCGCGCTATCATCTTGGCCCTTTCTTGCGGGGAGAAATTCCATGGCGTAAGGAGCGTCGAGTTGGCTCACGACGCCCAATTGCTTGAGCTCGTTCTCGGTGTTGAGCGACCAAATGCCGACGTCAATTGGATAGAGGATTGGTTCGATTCTCCCCAAACCTGTAAGCCAAGAGGCTGGGCCCGGAACTGCCAAATAGTAGCCGCCCTCAGGGCGTCGCACGAAGCGGACCATTGCATGGAGAGCGCTATCCGTGAACTTAAGAGCCATCCCGACTTGCTCGATTTTCTTCTTGTCGCGGTCTAATCGGAACCGGACGGCCACACCCGGAAATTTACTGCTGCTGAAACACCCGTGTATTTCATAGCCAGGCCAAATCAATTTCACGCCATCTTTGGTGGGAAGAACCACAGGCGACCTTCGGCTCACCAGGTCGACTGAGAGTCGATGCTGGTCGATCAGCTTCATTTCTTCGCCATCGAACCATGCCATGACGAAGCCTTCATCAGAACCAAAAGGGACGAACCCGGTGAGCAGGACATCTCTCCCGGGAAGCACGGTGACCTGATTCAGCCATTTGAGTTTTGCCGAGTTGGAGTCCTTCGAGGGTGAGATCCTCTTGAACTTCTTCGTTCCCTTGGCCGTTGACTTAGCAAACACGACAAAAGGGTGGCTCAATTCATGCCCAACAGCAATCCGACCGGCGGATATGTCCACAACTTGCAACAAAGACGAGAAGTCAAACGGGCCGACCTGCTCCCGTTCGATGCGGGCGTCGGCGGTCAAGAAGAACATTTTCTTGCCCAGAAGAATGCGCCATCCATGACGACTCGAGTCGAGAGCGAGGCGGTAAGGAGCCCGCCTTGGAATGGGATGGATCTTGGCTGCGAGCAAGCGACCGTTGGCATCAAAAACTTTGACGCCCAAATGACTGAGAAGCCACTTACCTGCACCGTCGAAACGATTGTAGAGGATGGCGAGCTTGCCCTGATTGAGGACTCCGGCTTCGGCCTTCATCCCCTTCCAGCTTTTGTCTTTTGACTGTTGCAAGGGGGCGCGATGAGAAGCGAAGACCGGGACTTTCACTGGCTTTGACTCTTGGCTATGGGCCGTTAGCGCTATGACCAGAGTCGCAATCAAAACAAGAAATCGACGCCTCATGACTGCTCTCCTGGCCCAAGAAGTACTGAGCGCGGAAGCACAGCCTATGTCGTGATACAGATAGACTAACTCATCGGTTTTTGTTTTTTGACGCATCCCGCCGAACCCGGGCGTAGGACGATGAGAAACGTGAGCGCGTATAGATTCCCTGCACGCCCCTGGCCGTGAGTGCCACTTGGCGATTGTGCCCCAGAAAGACCCAGGGACAGTCTTCCTGGATGATGCCGACCATTTCAGCAAACACCTTGCCACGTTTCTTGCCGGAGAGAAGCTTCATCGATTTGCGATAGAGCTTTTCGTATTCCTGGTTCTCATAGAAGCCAACATTCGGGGAATCTGCCGTCTTCTGGCGCGCTGGCCAGGAGGCCCGCGTCAACATCATGAAGAAGTTGTCAGGGTCGGGATAATCAGATTGCCAGTAGTTGATAGAGATTTGTGGCAGCCCCTTCCGAATTCGGACGAGCATCTCATTGTAATCTTGAAGGCGCACCTGAACGCGCACGCCGATTTTTGCCCACGCCGATTTGATAGCGACCGTCAGGTCTTCTTCCCATTTTTCTTTGGACGTAGTTTCGAGCACAAATTCAGGAAGCCCTTTGCCGCCCGGATAGCCGGCCTCGGCCAAGAGGGCGCGAGCGCGATCTAAGTCTCGATTGCCATATTCCCAAGGCAAGGGACCTGGCGCTTCGATCGGGATCGCTGGGGGGCAGATATGTTCAGAGACATCGCCCATGCGAGAGAAATACTCGCTTACGACCCGGTCTCGATCAATGGCAAGGCAGAGAGCTTGCCGCACCTTCTTCTTGCCCAACACCTTGTTGGTCATGTTGAAGGCGATGTATTGCAACTTGTCGTCCTGGGCAGAAACGAGCCGCGTACGCTTAGGCACTGACTTTGATTTCAACCGTCCGCGCTTATCGATGAATTTTCCCATTTGAATGGGATAAAGATCAACAACGGAAAGGTCTCCATCAAGAAAACGCTTCTCCTGCAGTTTCACATCAGTCAGATGGATGAACTCGACACCCGCATTCCATGGCAATGGTGGTGACTGGGTACCGCCGGAAGCTGCATTCCAGTACTTCGAGTTTCTCTTGAAAACGAGTTTGCTGGCCGTGCTTGCCTCATCATCATAGAGGTAAGGTCCTGTGCCCACCGGACGCGAAGCCATGCCACTGCCATACTTTCGTACTGCTTCGAAGGGCATGATCGAGAGCCAGGTCATCGTCATGAGCGAAGGAAACCGAGAGTAAGGCCTGAGGAATCGAAGTTCGACCTTGTAGTCGTCGATGACTTTGATCCCAGGCACCTCCAAGTCATAGTCGAAGAAGCCTTCTTTCTCGGCTTTGGCTCGGGCCCGCCGGGCACCAAGGAGGGAACCCGCCAAGTAGGAGTTGTAGTAGGGCGACTTGGTCCGAGGGTCGAGGTGTCGTTTCAATACGAAGGCAAAATCATGGGCGGTCACTGCTCGCCCCTTACCTCCCTCAAAACATGTGTCGTCGGCAAAACGAACGTCTTTCCGGAACTGCATCTTCAACAGCGTTCCATCGTCACTCAATGTCGGCAAAGTCACCAAAAGTTTGGGCTCGAGCCTCAAAACATCGGAATCTGGATCACAGCGCAAAGGCGTCTCATAAATGCAGCTGAAGATCCGGTCCCAAGGCAGCCAAAATTCAACGTGGGGATCGAGTCGATTGATCGGCAGATGATAGGCGGCCTCGCGGACGACAAATTCCATGTCTGGCAGCACCTGAGCTGGGGTTTGGCCGACGAATAAGGCGAGGAGCAGGATGGAAATCGAGAGTGTGCGGCTCATGAAGATGTGACTCAAGTTATTGGTTACCGGAAAGTAACGCCCATTTGGCTATTTTTCGGCCAAATCGGCCTTCCATTCCATTGGATGCATATTTTAGACCAATCGGGCTTTCTTTTGTGACGGCAGCAAGAGATCGACTGTTTATTCTATGATATCAGCATGGAAGAATCACCGCTGAGTAGCGACACTCAAGTCGTCATCAATGACCGTTTCGAAATCAAAGAGCCCCTCAACGGAGGTGGTCTCTCCAGGTTATTTCGCGCTTTCGATCGTAAGACTGGCGCGCCGGTGGCGATCAAGATGTGGGATCCTATTGCCGGGCCGAACAGCAATGAAGAAGTGCCTCGCCAGTTGCGTCGCTTTGCCCGCGAAGCAAAACTCTTAGAGCGGCTCAAAAACTGCAAGCAGGTCGTCAATTACGTCGATGCAGATATGTCCTCAGAACAGCCATGGATTGCCATGGACTACCTATCTGGACGCACCCTGCGATCGCTTATCGATGACGAACCGGGCCGTATGTCATTGCCCCGATTCCTCCACTTGGCCAAAGAACTCGTCCAAGGGCTCGCCGGAATTCATAAGGAAGGAATCCTTCACCGCGACCTCTCTCCCGAGAACATTTTGATCGTGCGCGATGACGACCGCCAGGTGCATGCTTACTTCCTGGATTTCGGTATTGGCAAGTCCCTGGAACAAGAAGCTCAACCAGTCACCCAGATGCCGACCTTCTTAGGCAAACCTGAATACGTCTCACCGGAGCAAACCCGCGGAGAATTGGTTCCTGGCATGGATGTCTATGCCGTGGGCGTCATGCTTTACGAGATGTTGACTGGTGAAGTGCCGATTCAGGTCTCCAGCTTCGCCGAGGTCTCCCGAGTCCGCAAGGAACAACCAACACCGCTCGAATCCCACAATAGTAGTCGGCGCGTGCCAGAAGAGATGTGCCAACTCATTATGGCCTGCTTGGCGAAAGAGCCGGCAGAGCGCCCCTCTTTGGCAGATCTCGAAGATTGCATCAACCGCGTCAGGAAGCGCCACGAGTCCGGGGAGAATCTATCGACAGAATTCTCACAGTGGCAAATTAGTCGTCTCGACGCCAATCTCGGCCGCACGCAAACAGTCCTCGAACCACGCATGGAAATTGGTGCCTACCGAACGGAATGGCTCACCAATAGTGAGGACGGCCGAGAGACCTGGCTGGCAAGAGACATCGAGTCCGGGAAAGAAGTTGCCCTCGAAGTGTTCTGTGGCAATCAAAACCTACGAACCATGCATCTGGATGCCTTTGAAGCCGCCAAGAATCTGAAGCATGAGAATATCCAGGAGATCTATGACTGGGGTGACACAAAGACTTTTTCGTGGGCCGCATTAGAATTGGTCAAGGGCTCATCGCTGGCGGAAACCCTGAAAGCTGGCAAGCCATTAGCGCCCGGGCAAATTTTGCAGATTGGTCAGGGCATTTTGGATGCCCTGGTTGAGGCCAACAAGGGTGGCCTTTGCCATGGACGACTCACACCGGAATGTATTCTACTGGACGAGTTTGACATGGTGAAGCTTGCTGGGGTTGGGTCAAATCCAAATCTAAGTCCTGCCGATTGCCGGATCACCCATGGCGCCCAATCTGCCTGGCTCGCCCCAGAAACTCACCTGGGGGTGGAGAGCAGTGTCGCCGGCGATCTCTACAGCTTGGGCTGCTTGCTCTACGCCATGATTACGACGGAGAGCCCGTTCGAAGGATCGGATATGGCCCAGGCTTATCGCCACGTCAATGAGCGCCCAATCGACGTTTTAGAACTCCAGCCCGATCTTGAGCCACCATACCTGGCAAAAATCATCGTTTGGCTCTTAAACAAAGAGCCCGAGAAACGGCCTCAGAGTGCCGCCCGAGTCTTAGAGGCCTTTAATCAATGCTTCAGCAAGAACCATAGGGCAGAACAAGAATCAGCCGGAGCCGAGATTGAAGGGCCTGAAAGCCCGGAACGACGAAATTGGATGGACCGCATCTTTAGGCGTGGCCAAGATTAGTTTCCTCGAAACCAATCGGCGTGAATCGATGGGTCTGTCGGTTGCAAACTCAACGTCATCCTCTTTGATGATCCCAAGTAAAAGTGGCCAAATTTACCGAAGATTCGCGTCATGTTCGCTACTAATCAACCTACAGCAAAGAACTTATGTTAAGTTCTCATTACTCTGGGGGGGTTGGTGGTGGCATCAAGGTGCGAACCAACCCAAGCGAAGCCAAGCTGGATAGAAGAAATGACTCAAAGTAGCACCCTCGTCAAAGTGATTGCACTTCTGTTGATGCTCCTTGTCGGGCAGCGCGGTTGGGCACTCATTTCGCTGAGCCAAAATGCCAGTGAGCTTGAGAGTCTTTTTGAGGCCGAGAAAGCCAAGGAAAATGAGGCTGACCTCATCGCAAGGCTTAACGTCTTGGCCGAAAACCGGAGCTCTCTTTCAGAGAAGCAAAAGAACAAACTCGACCCCATGCACTCGCGAATCACTCGCGCGCATCTCGACAACTCGCTATTGCTGTCTTTGGGTCCAGATGATTCCATTTCCTTGAGTAAGGTCTCCCTTGGTGGCGGCCTCATCCTTGGTTCATCCGCCGCAACAAAATTGCTCGTCTCTTTGAAATCCAAAGCCAACGAAAAGAACATCCTGAGTGGATTAGAGATCAACGGCTCACCTCTTGACGACAAGAACTCTTCAGTCCAAATCAAGATTCCAGACGCGAAAGAATCGGCAACGGAAGAAATCCGAGTCTCTGCCGTCCTTGGCAATGGCATCAAGCGAGACTACGAAGTGCAACTTCGTCGCGACAACAGCCCGCCTCAGATCCGCTTCCTTATTGAAGGCCGAGGATTGGTGGAACTCGACGAAGCCGGCCGAATAGGCTTGAAACACGACGAGAAGATTGACGTCATTGTTCAAGACGAGACCCTTGTTCGTTCGGTGTCATTCATTGATCAAGGCAGCGGCAAAGAGACGAAGTTCATCAATGAAATGAATCCTCGTTTTCAGCACACCTTCGATAGCTCCACGGGCACATCTCGCTATGCCGTCGTCGCCGAAGACTGGGCTTCAAACAGTAGCCGTTTCGAATTCACTTTCGGAAAGTGGCGCCGTCCCGCCCCCAAGATCGAGACGATCAAGTGTGGCGAGCAAGATCTCACAAACGGCCAGGTTGGTTGGAGCAGCTCAGCGCTCGTCGACATCGCCTTGGCTTTCAAAGATAACGAGCAAGGACACAGAATCTTCCTGAATGCCAAAGACCAAAAATACAAAATGTTGGCCCTGTCCAATGGGCACAAAGCGACGGCTGTCAACCTAGGAAACGATGGCACTTGGATCGGAGAGATCATGCTTGATCAAGGCGATCGCCAACTCTCGCTGGGAAAAGTGCGTATTCGCGTCGATCAAGTGCCTCCAACGATCCAAGTCATCGACACTCAGAAGAGCGACCCCAAAATCGCGAGCCCAGTTGATGCCAGACGCGGTTCAAAATGGTCGATCAAAATCGAAGACAACGACGAGCTTCAAGCAACTTCAGCAACAGCAACGCCAAGAAGCTCGATGCGCGTTTCGCGCAAGAAAACCCTTATTTCGCTTCACGAATATGATGTGAAGGTCGAAGCTGGAGGCGCCATCAGCATTACGGCCACAGATAAGGCTGGCAACACAACGACAAAGAAACTCACGTTCAATCTCATTGCCCAGCTCGGTCCGAACGATGGCAAGAGCCCAGCCGTTTCGCTTTGGTATAAGGATCGCCAGATTCCTGCTGAAGAGCGTGTTTTTTTTTGGGGCAAGGCACCCAACGCAAGACTGCGAATCCAAGACCCGTCGGGAATTGACCTCGAGTCACTAGAGCTCGAACGTTGCACCGCCCTGTCACAGTCCAAGGACAAGTCACCGACTGACCTGTCAATGCCTGTCCATCTTGAATCCGATCCATTCATCAAAGTGAGCGATTCATACGGCAAAGAAACACGCCGTGCGTTTCAGATTCAAGTTGTGAGTGACAGTGCCCGTATTGTGATTGATGCTAAAGATGGCGTGGTCAAGAAGCTCCCCTTCCGATTTGATTTTAACATTGCAGAAGTTGTCCCACCTGACTTAGTTTCGATTGAACTCATCAGTCCTGGCGGACAATCCTCGCCGCTAAAAGTAGGCGAGGAAGGCATTAAGAATCAGGGCGTGGTCACCGCGCTGCCAGGCGGCGAGGATGGGGAGTGGCGAATTCGACTACGTTTCAAAGCATTTGATGGCTTGAAGAATATTGCCGAAGCAAAATTTATTGCTCAAATTGGCGAAGAAAAAGTTGAATAGACCCGAGTTCATGAGCTCTTGTCTATAAACAATACGTATGAGTACTATATTGTACTGTTATTGTGAGGGCCAAGTATGAAAGTCATGATCGACCATGTTTCCGGAAGCAAAAGCGGTTGCAAGGAATCCTTTGAGCGCGAGTCGCTCATTATTGGCCGCGGCCGGAGTAACGATGTTTCACTTGATCCATTTCTCGACCCAACGGTCTCTTCTCATCACGCCGAAATACGCCTCGAAGAAAATGGCTTTGTCCTCTACGACATGGGCAGCCTGAACGGTACTTACCTCAACGGCACTGGTGTCCGGCGCGCCACAATACAAGATGGCGATGAGATTTCACTCGGCCAACAGGGTCCCCGACTCCTTTTTCGCTTCTCCGAACACGGGGGCGGAAAATCGGAAAACGGGATTGCCCGTGCGATCAAGCAATTCCAACCAACGCGCGGACCAAAAACGTCTCGCGAAACGCAAATGCCTTTGCTTGATGAAAGTGTTGTGAGCCCCAATTTCTGGGTTTATTGTGCCGCCTTTGTATTCGTCATAATTGCATCAATCTTGAGCTGGAAATTCGTGGGCTAATGAGCACGAACGAGGCGCCGAGGCAATCTCCACGTTTGTTGGAACGCTTAGTCGACGCATTCACTGTTCTATTCTGCTTGATCCTTCTTGGCTCGCACATCTCCTGGCTCGACGAGCCCTGGGACAACTCTCATTGCGGCGTCAACAGCGGGGCCTACTATGGCTATGCTTGCAAGGGTATCGACAAGTTCGGTTACTTTGATTCGCGGATGCAAGGCCCGCTCCTATTTCATCCAAGCGGTGAAGGCCTCTTTATTCCCTATACGAATCATCCCGGAACGATCTATGCCGTCATCTATCCTTGCTATCGCTTCTTGGGCAAAGATGAGCGGGCTCTTCGGCTCCCGATGCTGTTCGCGTTGATCGCAAACTTGCTGATCTTGCGGTTCGGACTGGCGCGATTCGCGGGGCCATTGGTTGGGTCCTTAGCCACTCTTGGGTTTGCCTCCCTGCCGATGATTTTCCAGTTCGGAAAGATGGTCGACATCCCGATGTTCTGCTTGGCCTTCTTCGTGCCAGTCGTGTTGGCTTGGCTTCGGTATCGACGAGAGAAGACGTCCGCCTCGTGGTGGATCTTTGTCGGTATAGCCTTCATCGCCGGGCTCCTTGATTGGTTCTGTTATTTCCTCTGTGCCGCTATTTTCTTGGACATCGTTTTCTCGCGCGTCTCGATCCGATCCAAATTGCAATTGGCGCTTAAAGCCGGGCTACCATTCGGGTTTGCCTTTGCTCTCGTGTTTGGGTGGTTGCTGTGGGCCGATGGTGGTTGGGACCGACTAAGCGAGACTCTCGAAGGACTCTTTCGTGCTCTCGGCATTCGTGATCCCGAGACCGAGACAGAACTCTTTATCGCCAAGGTCGGATGGGCCGAGTGGTGGGCTGCCATAAGGACAAACGCTTCGTATACTCTCACGATTCCGTTTTTGGTTTTGTCGAGCGTCGGCCTTCTCGCGGCAGTGATGGTTGCAGAGTTGCGCACCAAGATTTTGCGACCAGGGCTCATGCTACTCGTGGCTGGTCTTCTCCCTTGCGTGGTCTTCCGGACCCATGCGACCATGCACGAGTTTTGGCCTCTCGTCAGCTTGGCTGGCTTCGCATTCTTCTTCGGAGTCGGAGTGCGAGCGCTGAAAGATGGGGCGGACCAGCTAAGGCTCCGAGGCGACCTCCTTCTCTTACTTGCGGCTCTCGTCGTTGGGGCTTTGGGTGTTGCCGAAGCGCTTGAGTATCGAGAACTCAGGAAGGGTCAACATGACCAGAAGAGAGCCGCTGAGGATATGAACGTTGAGTTCACGGCCAGCGACATCGTCTTTACCTCAGACAGCTTGTCGCCATCTCGCTTCTACCGAAACTTTGTCACGGTACCACAGGTTACAAACTCGACATTCATGCGTCATACGCTGCGCAACATCCAACCACACAAAGGTCAATTCAAGCGGGCTTTCTTGCTCTGGAATAAGAGCACGACTGCAGACTGGCAGTGGCTTAGGGCCATTCCGACTGTGGGTGAGCTTAAGGAAGTGAGCTACGGAAACTCACAATATTACCAGCGTGAATTCAATATCGATGGGCTTTGGGATTATTGAGCCGGCAGGGGAAGGAGTTACTTCTTCTGGGATTCGAAGCGCATGGAGCTCGACCCGCAGCGCAAGATGTCGCCATCGTGCAAGGCTTCCTTGTCGATGATTCGTTCTTCATTGAGGAAAGAACCATTGGTCGAACCAAGGTCTTCGACTGTGAATCCATGCCCGTTGAAAGTGATGGCTGTGTGGTGACGTGAGATCTCAGGGTCATGAGGTCGAATATCAACACGCAAATCACGGCCAATCCGGCTCACTGGACGTAGGCCAAACCGCCGGCCCTTGTCTGGGCCACTGATGACTTCTAAGTACGCATTCAGCTCGGACGACTCTGACATGGCCGCCGGTTTATTGCTGTGGAAGTTGTCAGCAAATGGAATGGTATCCTCAATATCGAACTCTGGGATCGAAGACTCTTCGGCACCAATCGAGGAATCTGAATTTTCTATCTCCTGGCGAGGCGCAGCAGCGGCACCGCCACCAGCAAGGCTGGGCTGCATTGAGCGCGAACGCGGCAACATGAAGAACAAGATGAGCCCGACCAGCAAACCAACACCGCCACCAACGCTGAATACGAGGGATTGTGCCGTGCTTCCCAGTTCATTTGGGAACCAGGCCGGCGCCTGATAAGTCATCCCAAAAATGACCAAGAATGCAATGATGGCGATCGCTGCTCGAACGCCGACACTCAGACCATTCTTTGAAGCCCCACCGGCTCCGCCGAAACTACCATCAGTGACAAAGTCGTCAATCTTGACGTAACGAGTCATCGCTCGTCCCGACGGGATGACGATGTCGCGCTTCACAAATTCAGGGAAGTGCTTGGCAAGGTCTTTGCGGAATTCCTTGGCGGATTTGTATCGTTCTTTTGGATTCTGAGCGAGTGCCTTGAGGACGATTCGTTCCAGCTGAGCCGGAATCGGCCGGTAGGAAGACGGCGGTGTAGCCGTTCCTTGGCACACACGAAGAGCGAAGTCTCGAAGCGGTTCGTCTTCCCGAAGGAATTCAAAAGGCTTCCGACTGGTCAGCATTTCATAGAATGTGACACCAAGAGCGTAGACGTCGGTTTGATGATTGCACATACCTTGTGTCAGGTATTCGGGTGCCATGTAAACCGTCGTGCCCAACACAAATCCTTGTTGTGTCAGGTTCTTGCCGCCAACGACTTTGGTGATGCCAAAGTCGGTGAGTTTTGCCTGACCTTCAGAATTAATGAGAACGTTATTCGGTTTGAGATCTCGGTGAATATAGCCGTGGTCATGGCTGTATTGGATCGCATCGAGGACACTGTAAAAGATCGGGATCGCGTAGCGAGGTGCCACGGCACCCATGGTCTTGATCAGATCTTCCACCGAGCCCTGATCCATGTATTCAAGAATCAGGAAGTGGTAACCGTCTTGAAAATGGTAATCACCGAACTGGACAATGCTCGGGTGCTTCAGCTGCTTGAGAGCCTGGGCCTCACGAACAAATCTCTGCTCGAGATTATCTTCATCGGCAACACTTGGCTTGAGCATCTTGATCGCAACAACTTGCCCATCGCCTTCGCCCTTAAAAACGAACGCGTGGCCGCCGTCGCCGATCTCCTTGCTTATCAAGTATTTTCCGACCTTGGTGCCGATCATGAATCTGTCCGATTAGGCACCACTCTTGGGTGCACAAAATATCATCTTCGCTAAACCTTGCCATGCCTGAGCATGGCTCACTTCCCCACCATCCTTGGTAGAGAAAGCGCAGTTAGGGCCTACCTAACTACGCCACAGAAACTAGTACTGGCCAATCATCATTTGGAGAACGATCAAAAGAAGAACCTCTGCCCCGATCACCCAATACCAGCCTGCGGTTGCATTTGAACTGTTCTGCCCCAAGCCGGTAACCGTCTCTGCTGTGAGATTTACCTTGGACGTTTCGCCGGGCTCCAAGAACGCAACATCGTAACGCCCGGTTTGTTCAGACTTCCGATTCGACGTGTTCGGCCTAGGGTGTCCCTTCGCCGTATCTGCTTCGGAGTCGTCCAAGTTAAGGTCGTCACGCTTAATGATAGGTGTCATTTTCGCGTTGCAAAGGAGCATTTGTTCTTCGTCACGCCTGAGAAGATCTTTATCTTCCGGCGGCAGCTCGTGGATCAGGATCACGGCCACAGTGATATTATCGTCACCGCCACGCTCATTGGCCATTTCAATCAACTTCAGACAGGCTTCTTTTGGAGCAAGTTCTCGGACGACCTCGCCACATTCGTCCATGCTCACAAAGTTGCTCAGGCCATCGCTGCAAATGGAGATGATGTCGCCGGGCTCAAGCGTTCGTCGGTTGAAGTCAATTTCAAGATTGGTCGACATTCCGACGCAGCGCGTGATGATATTCTTGTCGGGATGACCTTCAGCCTGCTCTTCTGTCAGCAAACCGATATCGATCAGTTCATTCAGATAGGTGTGATCACGAGTCACTTGCTCATTCTGGTCGCCGCGATGCATGTAACACCGTGAATCGCCGAGATGCGCAACCATAAGGGCCGATCCGCGGAACAAGGCGGCCACACATGTGGTGCCCATATCCTTCAACTGAATGTTCTTTTGTTGTTTGGCTTTGACGGCCTCATTGCTTGCGAGGACAGATTCCTCGAGCAGGTCCCGCATGGTTTCCATCTTGGAAGAGTCAAAAGCCTCCAAGATCGCCCCGGTGGTTGTTTGGCTTGCGATACTGCCGCCCGTGTGACCACCCATTCCGTCTGCGACGACTACGAGGTGACCCTTGGACATCTCGTCGGCGGAGCCCTTCGCAGGCAAGACACAGAAGTGGTCCTGATTCTCTGCGCGGACCATGCCGACATGGGTCTCGACCGCAATCTCGACTTTTTCTGCCATTCTCTTCTCCGTGCCAAACTCACCTTCAGGTGGACGGCGAGCCGAGCCGTATCCCTGGTGACGATCTAAGTTGTCGATTCGGACGGCTGCTGTCAAGCCTTGATGTGCTAAACCTTGGCCCATCATGAGCTTCGGCCCGGACTGTTATTGAACTTAACCTCGTTTGGGAGGCACAAATCAAATCGTCACTTTTCCTGCGATTTCTGATCACGTTTGGGAGGAAAATTGGCACTTTGTTTGCCCGCTAAGTCCCACGAAAAGGCGAATTGAGTCGGCAGAATCGATGTAGACCGCCAAATTGCCGTTCGCCTGAGGCCACTGGTCGTGGATTCCCTCCAAACCGACTTTCACCTGCTCAGCGAGATCTGGGACTGCACCCGGAATGCCGGAACCAACGACCGCGAGCAGAAAAAAACTACGCGCCATACCACAGCCAAATCCTGCATGAAAAAGGGCCTGATTGCGCAAATCCTCGATCGCTTGGCCCAAATCTTCCAAATCGTCGGTGGCACTACAGCCGAAGGTGGTGAATCCTTCTTGGTCGAAAAAAGCGCCAAGATGTTCTTCGCGCCAGGCCCCAAGGACTGGCTCGTGCAAAGTTAACCGCTGGGCGCTCTCGATCGTACCTGCGACGGTCATCATCGGTGCCTTGTGTTTGTCCGACCCAAATCCTGCGACTCGTTGTCGATCGACACAGATAACGGAAGTCAGGAGGCTTGAGTCAATCAATGTGCGCCAGGACATCAGGTCGACCGTCTCATCAGATTGATCTTGGACCAAAATCGCGTGTTTACGGACAGTACCCTCACCTCCAAGCGCCTGATCAAGGTTGCTCATAAAGTCTCTCAAGAGACTTAATGCGTGGTTACCGGCACCAAAAAGATCTACAGAGAGCATCAAGAAGAGATCGCTGGCCTGCTGCGTTTCTCCACTGAGCCACAGTCCGAGAGAATCGACCCCCGAGGCCAAGTCGTCGACCAGGGGAAGGGGGGAAACGTCCACTTGAGGACGCAAAACGATTTTTGCGGGAGATTTGATCCGATGAGCCGGAACCATCGATTCCAAGACAACCCGAAGCCGAGTCCGCCCTAATTGATGGAGGGCTCGGCCCAATGAGTCGCCAATCCTCCCCAATCCGAGGAAAACCGGACGCAACAAGACCCCACGTTCCTTTGGCGCCCTTCCCAAAGCTGATCCAACTCGCCCGTGAGGATGATGGAAATGCATTAGCAATCGCGGGTTCAAAATGGAGTTGCGAAGGGCCCCAACTCGACCCTGCGGAACGGTTTGACCTGACCTTGACGCAGTGGCCAGGACTGCCAATTCGGCTTTGAGCCCTTCGTTTTCGGCAAGGGCCCGAGCCAATTGGCTCAATAGATGAAGCTCGACCGCCGCTGGACGTGACAAATCAATGGACTTTGGCTTGGCCTGTTCATGGTGAAAACGAAGCAGGGAGCTACCAAGCCGAACCATGTCGCCATGGGCGAGAATCGTTGACTGAATGCGTTCTGAGCCGATGAAAGAACCATTGCCAGAGCCCAAGTCGACGGCTTCCCATTGACCTGAACCCATCGGTCGAAGGGCAAGATGACGGCGAGAAATCCACTCGTCTTGAAGGACAAGGTCACAACCTTCCTCGCGACCGACAATGAACGGAACGTCTGTGAGCGTAAATTGCCTGACGATTTTTTCGTTTCTGATCAGCTCAATGGTCGGCATGTCACCACCTCTCTCTTGCTCATTTCTACACTGAAGAGCAGGAAAGAGCCAAGAGTCACATGCCTTCTAGGAGGCGTGAACCGAGAACAGAATCAAGGGATGGATTGGCGTTGATCTTGTCGACCACTTTTTGAATGTCGTAAGCGACACGGTGATAACGAATTACGTCGTTGTCATATTCAACATAGCACGACCGACTGTCGCGATCGCGCGGCTGACCAACTGAACCAACGTTGATGATGTACTTGCGGTCTGGGTCGAGCTTGAACTCTTGCTTGCCCTCTTCCGGCACCAAAGTTTTCATGTCGTCAGAGATGATTACCGGCAGATGGGTGTGGCCTACAAACAGTAACCGATCGACACTTTTGAAAATGGTCTTCAGCTTGCTGTCGGCGTTAAAAAACACGTCTTCTCGGTAGATGTATTCATTGACGTGGTCTCGCGGAGAACCATGGACGAAGTAGTGATCACCGAGTCTCAAATCGAGAGGGAGTTCTTCAAGAAATTGCCAGCGGTCATTGTTGGATCGTGGTTTGAAAAGACCGGGCTTGAGCCGAGTCTTCGTCCATTCGATGGCGTGGCGAGCATAGGGATTGAAGCGATCTGGTCCCGTGAACAAAGCGTCGTCATGGTTTCCTCGAATGCAGAAAGCACAACGCTCACGAACAAGGTCAATGCAAGCACGAGGATCAGGGCCGTAGCCGACGACGTCGCCAAGACAATAAATCGGATCTATTCCTCGGTCATCAATGTCTTGAAGGACATTGGTGAGAGCTTCGATATTGCTATGTAAATCCGATATTACCGCGAACCGCATCTTGCTCCCTATCTCTTCTTCTGCGATCACCGAGGCGTCGTACTGGCTCTATCCAACAAGAACGCTCGGACGAAGAGGTCATTCAGCTATGAGGCTAACCTCCCAAGGCACTTGGGTAAAGTCACGGCCCACGCGAAGTCTCAAGCAATCGGAGTTAATAAACCCACCATGTGTCTTTGGAGTAGCCCCTGAACGCCCCCATGAGTGATTTGCCGAATCTCCAAACCAGCACCGATCTGTGCGGCAACCCCCGTTCCTTGAGGAGCTCGCAAAAGGCGGCGCAATATACAGCTGAACCCATAATGGATTGCGGGAGATTCTAAATCGATGTCGGAAGGGATCGGTTCGGCGACCATCACGTGGATCAGTGCAAGACCGGCCTGACAAACCGGATTGTCGGGACTCCTGGCCCAATGATCTGCGGCCACTTCTAAGGCCATCATGCCGAATGATAATTCGCCGGCGGTGCCGTCACACAAGCCGGAATTTTCCGGACACTTGCAGGCTTGGGCTCGGCCGGACCAAGTATGAGACTGATCCCAAAGCCCCAACTCCATCATCATCTCAGCGCCGATTTGCCAGAATTCAGCGTCGGTTTCATCGTCCTTCAAAAAGGCCATGCAGATTTCCATAGCACCTTTGTATTCGCCTCGAGCAATGAGGACTCGCGCTTGAGCTTTTTGCAGGTCACCACAATCGGGCCACGACTTGGCACCACTTTCGAAAAGGGCAAGAGCCTCCTCTTTCTGTCCCATGCCTAAGAGAGCTCGAGCAATCCCAAAGACACTACGTCCACTCGTGATTCCAGGTTGGGCCGGCACGTGAACCGACTGATTGTCGAGGGCATGGCAAGCCTCAAAAGCGTCCTTCGCCTCTTGCCAGTTTTGCGATTTTAAATTGATGTGGCCCCAAACCCAGTGAAGCATCGGCGTCACACGCGTTCGCTTCCGGGCAGCCACCATCGTTGCATGCGCTTCCTCCACACGGCCAAGCTTGATCAGCTCAAGAGCAAGGAGCGCGTGGGGCTCAGCTGCATAAGTCAAAGTTACAACTTCGGCGTCCGGCATTCTCGCTACGATATCGACGGCGTTCTTGAGTGCCGTGAGTACTGCACTCATGTCATCGAAGCGGCGCAGAAAGTCGCCATATTTGAACCACAGGTAAGCGTTCTCGGGCTCTTTCTCGAGTCCGTGTTCGAAGTGGACCCGGTTCCGCTCATCTTTGTTCTTCTCTTGACGGGCCGATTCGGTGTAACCGTAGTGATCGATGTCGAGGATTCGGCCGACCACGCGCATGTTCATTCGAGCGCCATTGTCGAGAATGGGAGTGATCACCTGCTCATGGATGGCGCCGACAAAACGATGGTCGGGCATATTGCGGAACAGGCGCATGATCAGACAACTGACCTGCTTACCCTCATCCCCGTGATTGGTGACATTCTGAAAACCCGCGATGATATCGGGATCGTCAACTATGGCCCCGAACTCCTGTTCCGCACCGGAACGCAAGACCTCATCCGCATCCAGAACCAGGATCCAATCCCCGGTCGCCATCTCCAACGAGACATTGCGAGCCTCCGCGAAGTCATTGGGCCAATCTATCTTTTGAACTTTAGCCCCATGGGCTTTCGCGATGCCAACCGTGCCATCAATCGAGCCCGAATCGACAATGCACATCTCATCGACATATGGTTTTGCCGCACGTAGACAACGATCCAAATTGGATTCTTCATCTCGTACAATCATGCACAAGGAGACCTTTGATTTTCGCACGATACGGTTCCTTTTCCCGGTATGGTTCTCCAAGAACCCTATCGGGTGCATGAACATGCATTCTTGAGCAATAAGGTCGGATCGACGCAATTTCTGAGACCAGGAGGCCTATCTTGGTGGGACCGTATAGAAAAAGGGCTTGGTGACACTCACAGGTTGAAAATTCCCTGGCGCCACAATGCCGAGAAGCCCCTGGAAAACGAGGCGCGTACCCGGGGGGATCTCTCGCTTGCCAACCCAAGACGTGAGCCAAAGGCCTTGGTGGAAAGACTGGCCACGGGCAAAAACTGTGTCTTCAAAGAACGTTCGACGATTGGCGTTTGTTGGCGTCCAAGTATCGCTTAAAGCCAGCCATACTGGGCCGGCTGCCGTCGAGGTGGATTGCTCTTTGGGTGCGACCGTCCCCGTGATGGCAATTTCCGTTGATTCCGGCATAACGACTTTGAATTCGATTCGCACATCGTCGCCTGCATCGATAAATTCGACAGCAAGTTCCGGCGGCAAGATCTCCAAGGCATTTCCGAAAACGCGTGCACCTTTGGTTGTCACAACTTCGATGGCCGCGGTCTCAATCGGCATGAGCCGGGGCAGTAGCAATCGAACTTTGCCCGATCCTTCCCAAGAAAACGTCACCAGCTGGCCCGCACACCAAATTCGAGTCAATTCTGATTCGCTTATGCCGTCCAGCTGGAGCGTGACTTGGCGAGCGCCACCGACAACGACCGATCTTGGCTCGACGCTCAATAGCTGAAAGTCGGGCGCGTTTCCCAACCACTTGCTTTCTTTAGGCGCCAACAACTTCTCCCTCGAGACAACACCCAAAATGGAGTTCGCCAAAGATTCGTGACCGCTTCGGGTCAGATGGAGGGCATCCAACCAATCGCCGGCTTGGGGCGCCGCCTGGGCCATATCAACGATGGGGATGCCCCGCGCACGCGCTTCATCGGTGACCACATCCCGGTATACCAACCGCATCGGTTTCACGTCCTTTGTCGACGGGACAATGACGACGGATTGCGCCCCTTGATCTTTGACCCAGCCAAACATCGCATCCAAGTTGTCTTTGAAGCGTGGCAGGGGAACACGTAACAGGGCCGTGTCTCCAGCGCCCTCTCTCTCAACCGTGGGGGTTGACGAGACCATCCGATTGACGAAACTGTATTTAAATCGAAGCAGGTCCAGGGTGCGTGAGAACCCCGGACGTAGCCGATCCAAATTCTCTTGATCATTTCGTTCTGGTGCAGGCGCCAAGTCATTGTGCGTCCCGGTCAAAAACACGACGAGATCGGGCCGAAAGTCCTTCAGCCGCCCAAAGAGAAGAGCCCTCTGTTGTTCTGATGAATAGCCAGCAATCCCACAAAGCACTGTCTCGACTCGAGCTCGAGGGTATTTCTGCTGAAGCTTGCGCTCGAGATAGGATGGAAAAGCCCAGCCAAGAGGCAAGCCGAACCCAGCGACACCCGATGAGCCGACACAGATGACCCGGAGATCGCTCGACATTTTGATTTCGGCAGGCTCGTACCCTCGGCAGCCAAACCGATTGCTGAATTCGTCTGCCGCGGCTAGCCCCCACTTTTCGACCGGGTCAAATGGATAGCGCCACATCGTCTCAAAATCGAATTCGAACGCACGATTGGAGTCATCGCCAGCGACAAAATCTCGGGGCTCGACGAAAGGTAGTTCAACGAACCGGAGAAAGACCTCGCCAAAAATCACAGCAAACCCCACGGACAACAAGAAGATCGCTATCCGGCGAGCCCGTGACGGAGATTTTGATGGAGAAAGTTGCTTCTCGGTGCTCATGCCAATCCATAGCTTTGCGAACTGAGGTAAGATGTTGATGGTAGCATACCGACGACGGTCTATGAGTCACGGACAAAAGCCCCTCCATCGAGAGAGCTGAGTCCCATTGCTTGAAGATGGCACCATCTGTTAAACCTCTTGAAAGCCACAGTTTTGGAATAGAAGACCATGAGCCAACCTGCACCGATTATCTACACGTTCACCGACGAAGCGCCGGCACTGGCAACTCAGTCGTTATTACCTATCTTCCGTGCTTTCTTGAGATCTGCCGGAATCGGAATCGAAACCAGAGACATCTCATTAGCTGCACGCATACTCGCAGGATTCCAAGACTTCCTTGGCTCGGCTGCCGGAACCGACACCTTGGCAGAATTGGGCGCCATGGTCCTTAAGCCCAGCGCGAATATTATCAAGCTGCCGAACATCAGCGCTTCAATTCCGCAAATGAAGGCCGCTATCGGTGAATTGCAGAAAGCGGGCTTTGCCCTTCCTGACTATCCAGATGAGCCGACCACCAACGTCGATCGCGATGTCAAAGTGCGCTATGACCGAGTCAAAGGTAGCGCCGTCAACCCTGTCCTTCGCGAAGGCAACTCCGACCGCCGGGCACCAAAAGCCGTCAAAGAATACGCTCGGAAGAATCCGCCTCCCATGAAACCTTGGTCGGGCGATTCTTTGACCCACGTCGCGACCATGCGAGCTGGAGATTTTCGATCGAACGAGAAATCCGTCACTCTCATGGCCGCCACTTCGGCCAAGATTGAGCATGTTGCTGCAGATGGACAGACAACAGTCCTCAAAGAGTCTGTAGACTTGCTTCGTGGCGAAGTTGTTGATGCAACGGTCATGAGCAAGAAGGCCCTGGTCGCTTTCTTGAGCGAGCAAATTGAAGATGCCCGATCGACGGGAATCCTTTTGTCCCTGCATTTAAAGGCCACCATGATGAAGGTGTCCGATCCGATTTTGTTCGGCCATGCGGTCAAAACATATTTCAAAGATGTCTTCACCAAACATGCTGCCCTGTTCGACGACATCGGTGTGAATGCCAACAACGGCCTTGGCGACGTCGTCAATCGCATTGCCAGCCTTCCCGCCAACCAGAAGGCAGAAGTTGAAGCTGACATCGCAGCTGCATTAGAGAGTGGCCCAGACTTGGCCATGGTCGATTCCAACAAGGGCATCACCAACCTCCACGTACCGAGTGACGTCATCATTGATGCCTCGATGCCGCCGATGATTCGCGATGGCGGGTGCATGTGGAATGCCGCCGGAGATTTACAGTCAACAAAGGCCCTGATTCCTGACAGCAGTTACGCTTCTGTGTTTCAGGCCGTCATCGATTTCTGCAGAGAAAATGGCGCCCTTGATCCGGAAACGATGGGAAGCGTTGCCAACGTTGGTCTCATGGCAAAGAAGGCCGAAGAATACGGCTCTCACGACAAGACCTTTGAGATGGCGTCGGACGGAATGGTGCGCATGGTTGCTGCAGATGGCACGATCTTGCACGAACATGCCGTTGAAGCCGGAGACATTTGGCGAGCCTGCCAAACAAAGGATGCACCGATCCGCGATTGGGTCAAGCTTGCGGTCACTCGTGCGAGAGCTTCAGATACCCCAGCAATCTTCTGGCTCGACTCCGAACGTGCCCATGATGCCCAACTGATTGCCAAAGTCGAAACCTATCTCAACGACCACAACACCGATGGACTTGAGATCAAAATCCTCTCGCCTGCGGACGCGACAACATTCTCCCTTGAGAGGATTAATAAGGGATTGGACACCATATCGGTCTCGGGAAACGTCTTGCGGGATTACCTCACCGATCTCTTCCCGATTCTTGAAGTCGGCACGAGCGCCAAGATGTTGTCGATTGTTCCACTCATGAATGGTGGTGGCCTGTTCGAAACCGGAGCCGGTGGCTCAGCACCAAAGCATGTTCAACAATTTCTGGCAGAAGGTCATCTTCGCTGGGACTCTCTCGGAGAATTCTTGGCACTCGCCGTTTCTCTGGAACACTACGCCACGCAACATGGTGCTCCTAAGGCCCAACTCTTGGCCGACGCCCTCGATACAGCAACGACACAGCTGTTACTCAACGGCAAGTCTCCGTCTCGGCGCGTTGGCGAACTCGATAATCGTGGGAGCCACTTCTACTTGGCTCTCTATTGGGCCGAAGCGTTGGTGGCGCAAGACAAAGATGCCACTCTACGTAAGAAGTTCTCGTCGATTACAAAAAGACTCGCCGATGGTGAGTCAAGCATCATGACGGAACTAAGCAAGGCCCAAGGTGATGCCGTTGACATCGGCGGCTACTATTGGCCCGATCGCAACTTGGCCGCGGCAGCCATGCGCCCGAGCGCAACTCTCAATGAGATCATTGACAGCATGAAATAGTTGGCTGACACTCAGATCACGAAGAAAGACCTCAACGCGATGCGTTGAGGTCTTTTTTTGGGCTCTTGGTTCTGCGAACCCCCTCTGTCAAATCAGCGGTTTGCCCGCGAGCTTCTCGTAACGTTCCCGCCACGCATGGCACTCCCCCTGGAAGTCGCCTAATCCCTGACTGTAGATGTCAAGGAGTTTGACTGCATCAGGAAAGTACTCTTTGCGGACAAACTGGTTGGGAGACGGCTTGCGGCCCCGAGCTTTGCGCGAGAGCATGCGCCGCAAGGCTACAATGACCTGCTTGAGTCGGTAGAGATCTCGCTTGGGGATCTGCATACGCAATCCGATGGGGTCGAAGATCTTCTCTACCATGACACCAATGTCGTATTGGGAGGGATGCCCGTCCTCTGGAGGCGCCCCATTGTGATGCAAGATATGGTCAAACAGGTGGCAAAATACGACACCAAGTTTCACGGCAGTGTCGACATGTCGCCCCGAACGGCAGACCCGGTCGAGGCTCTTAAGAGAATTCCAGAACCGTTGTTCGCCTCGATGCTGAAGTCCTTCGACTTTATTGTCGGCATCAAGGAACGCTGATACCTCTGGTAGATAGACCTCGAGAAGTTGGGTGTCATAAAGGACTTCAAACGCCCCTAAGGCGCCACCGCCACCCAAGAGCCGAAGGAGTTCTTCGAAGAGTCTGGGCGCAGCACTCTTGGTGAGATCTTCCCGCACTTCAGTAATCGCGTCATATAGATCTGCCGCCAAGTCGAAATCTAGTCGACCTGAGAACTTAGCAGCCCGCAGCATGCGTACCGGATCTTCCCTTAGGCGAGTTTCTGGATCGCCAATGATCTCGATGCATTTCCGTTTGACATCAAGCATGCCACCGACAAAGTCGATGACCTCCCGCTTTTCGATGTCGAAATAGAGGCCATTGATGGTGAAGTCTCGACGCTGGGCATCTTCTGCAGCGTTGCCGAACACATTGTCACTGCGGATAAGAGGATCATCGTTGTCGGGATCTGTCTCTTTCGCCGCATCCTTGCGAAACGTACTCACCTCGATGATGTGACCGCCGAAATGGACGTGCACCAAGCGGAACCGGCGCCCGATCAACCGCGAGTTGCGGAACAAGCCTTTGACCTGACGCGGCGTTGCTGAGGTGGCAATGTCAAAATCTTTTGGGCGTTGGCCGACCAGAAGGTCTCGGACACAACCGCCAACGAGGTAGGCCTGAAAACCATGGCGGTTCAAGCGGCGCAAGACCTTAATGGCGTCTTCGTTGATCGCTTCAAAGTCAAGGTCGTGCTCGCTGTAGATCTTCGCCCCAAATTCTTTTGGGTCGATATTCCGCTCGTGACCGTCTTCGAGCGCATCGCTCGCCGCGACATCCGGCGGCACCGGACGTGCTGCCCTAGTGCGCCTGCGGCGGCCCTTGGGCGCACCACTCTGACTTCTTGTTTTGCCCGAGCCTTGCGTTCGTTCTTGGCGTGACTCTGATTGTCCCGCGTCTGACGAAGCCGGCTTCGAGCTTCTCTGACTGCTCAAATCCAACGTTGTTCCGTACTAAGTTCTTTTACGAATTGAAGTTATCATAGGAAACGCTGTCTGTCCAAACCCCAAGGGTATCGGTGCAACAAAGTCACGTTTTAGCGAGTTTCCAGCGATCTCGCCCCCCCCCCCCACATAGGGCTCCAGCCGTGACCGCCCGTCCTTACTCCTTCAATACCATGTCGATACACATGACTGCCGCCATGATGAGTTGGCGCGCACTATTGTCGGCTGGGACATCTTCCGAGATTTCAAGAACGTAGTTATCGGCACTGGTAAAGAACTCTCGAGCCATGCCTGCGAATTTCTTCGAGACATGAGCAAGTTCCTTGTTTCCTGCCATGAATCGGAAGTCCCACCCCGTCCATTTGCCTTTCAAATCGCAAATTGGGCTGCCGTTCTCGTCGAGGACGGAAAAGGCCCCGCCAATACTGAAAAGCTTCTGCTTGAATCCGCCGACCAACTGATCGTTCTCGTCGAAAACTTCAACGTTGGACAGGAATAGGGAAATCCCGCGCTTAACTCGAATGAGGGTTTCCCCTTCCGGGGTCCGCACTTCGACATCAAAGGGCGTCATCCGCTTGTAATCAGTAAAGCGCAGCATTTTGGTGAAGAAGCCAAGATTATCTTCCCGGCACATCAGGATGATTTCACCGGTCTCGGGATCATGAATGTCATAGTTGTTTGCCGCTTTGAACATGCCGACGTGTTCTTTGACGAGAAACAGATTGCGCTTCAGATTTTCGTTCATGACCTTCGTCCTCTTGATGTAATCCATTGGCCGAGGGGCGGTTTCCTTGGGTTGCGCTAGAAACGACCCATTCTCGGCGAAGTTCTCTGAGCTCACAGTTTTACCATGCTCAGAGAAAAAGGCATGCTTGGCATGCTTGGCATGCTGGGACAATCTCCCGGAAAGGAAAGAGTAGATCAGTGGAAATTGAGAATTAGTCGAGAATTTTGGAACGAAGTCTTCATCCCAAGGACCAAGTAGACAGGAGCCAGTTCATGACTCCACTAAAAGTGAGCGCCAAGGTAGGAAAATGCCCAAGGACATTGATCACCAAGAACTATTGCGGATCGACGGCGAATTAGAGCGTTTATCGAGGAACTTAGTCTGTTCCCAAGATGACGCCGATGACGCGCGCCAAGATGCCTGGATGTCTGCTACCAAAGGTGCAGCCTCTGAGACCCCGTCTTTGCTGGGGTGGTTATCCCATGCCTTGCGGTTTCGCGGCATGAGAAAGCGGCGCGATGAAACGCGACGACGGGACATCGAATCGCGGTCAGCCACGCAGCGCGCAACAGAATCCGCGGAAGACATCCTCGAACGCAGTGAAGTACGAATGAGATTGGTCAAAGCGGTTTCGACTCTGAAACCGCCCTACCGCCAAACAATCACCTTGGTCTTTTTTGAGGGTTTGGCGAACGATGACGTTGCCCGGGTGATGGGCGTTCCGCAAGAGACCGTTCGCACCCGAACCCGGCGCGGACTTGAGCAATTGCGTCAACAACTCGACTCTGAGTATGGATCTCGCAACACCTGGGCCCTCGCTCTCGTCCCCACTGCTGTCTTCATAAAATCCACTACAACATCGACTGTCATTTCAGAATTCATAAAAGGAGCTGCCGTCATGTCCGGAAAAGTGAAAGTGGCGATCGCCGCGGGTTTTGTGCTTGTCGTGGCTGTGACGATCTACCAGTTCACGAACGAAAATGCCGATTTCGACCTGGATTCTAACCAGGAGGCATCACAAGGAGTCGCGGAAGCCAAGGTGCCTCGTCGGAACGTCGATGAAGATGAAAAGGCTGTTGCGGAAAAGGCTAAGCCTGTTGCCACGTCAGAAGAAACTAAGGCTAAGGAGGAAGTTACCGACATTCCCCGCAATCAATTCGGCGAGGAAGTTGGGCGCTTAGAATTGACCGTGACTTACGGCGAGGGAGGCGAGCCAGCTGCCGACATTCCTGTTTCCTTTCTGCCTTTTAGTGTGACCGACCCGTTTTTTCGGAAAGAGACTTTTCGCACCGATCAAACTGGCGTTCTGATTCTCCCCGCTTATTCCGCTGGCACCGCGCTCATCACAACCCGCGTTGGCGGCAGGGCGCGCCTTAAGATACCGGCAGGCACGACCACCAAGCACACTTTGGTGGTCCCCATGGGTTCGCGCATTACTGGACGTGTTTTGACCTTAGAAGATAAGCCGGTGGTTGGGGCTGAGATTGTCTCGGGCGACTTCGGCCATCCAATCCAAACGGAGCCGATCACTGTCACTGGAGCTGATGGGCGTTTTGTGGTGCCGAACTTTGGGCACGACACCATTGGTGTATTAGGAGCTCGGGCCAAGGGCTTCCTACCCTCGGCGTTGGTCATGATTTTTCCGTCCGTTGGGGCCGAGAAGAAGCTCGATTTAATATTAGGTGGCCCGGCGGCCCGTGCGGTTTTGGAAGTCGTCGACTTTGAAGGCGAGCCCGTCGCTGGTGCGCGCTGCATTGCTGGCAAATTCGACTTTTATCAATCCAGTCTTCCTGACGGCAACAAGGGCATGAAATTCAGCCGAACCGACGACAAGACTGACGAGAATGGCAGGCTCGCCCTTGAGAACCTCGCCCCAGGGGACCTTGAGTTCGTGATCCGCTCTTACGGCTTTGCCGCTCACAAAGAGACGATTCAGGTGAAAGAGGGGCAGACCGTACGCCACCGCGTCATTCTCCAAAAAGGCGGCATCGTGGTTGGTGTGGTCACTGGTGCTGATGGGCTGGCCTTGGAGCGTGTTCAGGTCAACCTGGGCCGTTATGGCGACTTAGCCAGTCACTTCATGCGCACCAACGCCAAGGGTGAATTTCGATTTGAGAATGTTGTTCTTGGCAAGGCTTCACTCACAGCGGAAAAGAAAGACTGCGGCGAAGCCAAAGGATCGGTTGTCGTGACGGCAGCCGAACCGTCTGTGTGGAATACACAGCTGAAGAAACCGGAAGGCTCGGTCCAAGGAATTGTTCTCGATGAGGGCGACAATCCGGTGGAAGGGATGAGCGTCTCCGTGATGGCCTTCACCTCCGAGCGCTATATCGGTGGTTTTGATAAATCAGATAAGAACGGCCGGTTTAAGGTTACAGGATTAGAAGCCGGCCTTTCTGGCTACACACTGTCCGTTAGCTCACCTAAGAACAGCATCACTCTTCGCAGCATCCCTGGCGTGGCATCAGGCCCAGATATCATTCGCGTGGTTATCCCAAATGACGCCATCGGAGTAGCAACCATCATCGGTCGCATCGTCGGCAAGGATGGTCGCGCAGTCAGCGGCGCAACAATCTCAGCCATGCGTCAGCCCTTTGTCTCGGGCGGCGGCACAGGCATCAAGACCGCCGATGGCGAGGGCCGTTTCGAGTTCAAGGATATTTCGCCGGGCCGTTATCGTTTCCTCATGCGCGCACCCCTCTATGGCAGCCAAAAATCTGAAGAAAAGGTCGTCCTGAACGGGCAGACACTTGACGTCGGCGACCTTGCCTTCATAGATCCCGGGCGCGTTAAGATTAATACACCGGGCCTCGGCGCTGGGGATAAGACGACTATTTATGCGCGAAGCTTAGACGATGGATCTTCAATCAACATCCAGGCCATTGGCCCAACATCACTCTCCCAGCCCCTGGCACCTGGGCATTACCGCTTGAAGTTGGGCGGCCAAGAACTGGTAACGCGAACCAAGGATGTCACTTTGACGCCTGGGCAAACTGTCGAAGTGACCTTGCCTGTCTCTCAGGGGCGGGCGATGAAATTCAGCTTCGCCAAAGATCTTAAAGATGGTTCGATGACTTCCTATTCCTACAAATTGTCGGATGCTGGGGGAGTAGTCATCGCCGAGGGTACGCGCAAGAAGTATCGAACGAATACGCTCTATTTGACCTTCACGATGGGCCAAGGAAACCACACACTTGAAGTTGAAGGCGGCGACGGTCGTACTGGACGCCTCCTGTTGACTGCCGAGTCTCAGGCAGAACAAGTGCTCAGGTTGAATTGAGTTTGTTGGCCTGAAGAGGGACCTTCAGGCTAGAGCGCGTCAGGACCCAAGATCTCACGGATGGCTTCATCGATGGCTGGATCGTCCCACTTCTCAATGGCTGGAACGTAGCCTTCGACGGTCTGAATATAGGGGCAGTCACCGGGGAAGATTCCGGCCTTGACCCCATCTGGAACCGACATGCAACCGGGCTCGGCGACATGCCTGACTTCATAGACCGAACATTGCATGGTTTTCTTATCGAGGAAGCGACAATACTTCTTCGACATGTAGATTTGATCGTCGATATCGATCTTCTCGGTGCAGCATTTGCCGCATTTGCGACACAGTGCTTCCCAGACCTCGAGGGGCATGTCTTGTGGCTTCATAGGTCTCTCTTGATCGATTTCCCTGGAAGGACTGTGCTGATCTCAAAGTCCTTCTTCGTCAATTTGGCTTTCGGATTGACGTCAAACTGAACCCCGGCGGCTTCGATCCGCCGCAATTGGCCTTCGTCATCAAACCAGTATTTAGCGCGGCCACTGGTGCTCGGACCAGAAAGGCGCACCTTCCAAAGCTGCTCGCTGCCGGCAGCGGCGTCTTTCACCTTACCAACTAAGTTCAGAGCATCAGGGTGATCGATGCCTTCTTCGAGGGCGGCTCGAACTAATTCCCAACTTGAGAATGCTGCATTGACGTAAGGGTTTGCTTTGATTTCTTCGAGAGTCAGGAGTTCGACCGAGGTGTCGCCATTGCGCCATAAGTAACCTTGCACGCCGTCAAATCCCATTTGTGCGACTTCCTCGTCCTTATCTTTATCCTTGATCTGGAGATTGAAAATGCCGTCGGGCCCTTTTCTCAAGCGACACGCTGCATTGAGAATATCCTGGTTCGCGGCACTGCTCAGAGCCTGGATGACTGCCATAAGACTCGGCATTTTGACGTCGGCTTCAAAATATCCTGAAGAGAGCTCTTTCCGAGCCCCTTCGATCAGCTTCGACGCCTCTGGCTCGCCGCCCATCCAAGTCCTGAAACCCAAGAATAGGGCGGCAATGACAGTAATTCCGACTGTCGTCATCAGAATAAACGATGGTCTCCGCCCGTTTTTACGGTTTATCGCGCTCCGCCTGCCTTGCATGGTGCTCTCCCGAACGATTCGTTCTATGACAATGTCCTTCTCGGTTTCGTTTGGGGAGTCAATCATTTGCGAATCGGTGTAGAAGTTTTGCAGTTCTTTGCTGGCACGCTTGAGCCGTTCCAGTCGGTCTCTCAAGTCAGGAGAAGTCGCCAGCTCCCCTTCGAGGGCAGCAAGATCGTCAGGCGGCAGCTCTCCATCCAAGTAGAGGCCCAGTTGAATGTCTTTCTCGTCGGTGCTCATGAAATGCTCTCGCCCCGATCTAAATAGGGTTTCAGAATCTTCTGGAGGGCTCCTCGGCCACGATGAATCCAGATCTTCACTTCGTTCAGGGAAGCGTCTAAGACCTCGGAAATCCCAGCATAAGGCATCTGCTGATATTCGCGCAAATACAATGCTGCTCGATGGCGCGGGGGTAGTTGTTGCAGTGCTGCCTCGATCATTTGCCCCAATTCTGCAGACTCGAGAGCCGCTTCTGGTCGGATCGAATCTGGGTCAGAGAAGGAGAACGCGCCTCCTTCCCGATTGTCAGGCATGACTTCACTGACCGAAGCGACCGGGCGTTTGCGATTGAGCTCATTGATCGCCAAGTTTGATACGACCCTGAAAAGAAAGGTCTTAAACTTGGCGCGACGCTGGCAGCGCTCACGCGTGACATAAATATTGACGAATGCTTTTTGGACGACGTCTTCGGCGTGCTGGGCATCCGAGAGTATTTGGCGGGCAAATTGGAATGCCGACTGATAATGGCGTTGGACGATTTCCTCGTACGCTTCCGCCGCACCGTCCTTCGCTTCAAGAAGATCCCACTCGTCCATACCCTCGATCCACTCCTTTTGAAGCGCGCTGTGCCGAACTTACGACTGGCCTTGGTCCACCGGCGCTTCTCGCCAAGGCCGATCATCCACGTGGATATCCTCATTTTGGCCCAGATAGATACTTTCGTCACGGGCCATGCATGGTCCCATGCCACAACGGGCTAGACAAAGGACGGATTGGACCGCGGGGATAAGTTCGAGATCTTGGAATTCCGGTTCGATGAGGTCCCAAAGTTCCTGGGCGCCGTTGCTGGTGCAGCTGATGCTGACACAACGATGAATGACCGAATTCTCGCCTGGCTTGCCTAACGAGTTAACCCAGTCAGCGACTTTGAGGATTTCGGAGGGATCAATCTCCATCGACCGACCGATGAGTTGGCGGCATTCTTGGTCAAACTCAATATCTGCCCGCCGAAGACGGAGTAAAGTGAGCAAAATCGGAAAACGGACACCGAGCTTGCCAACCGACCCGACGATTTCGATGATGCGCGCAGACTGATCCACAACCAGGCCTCCTCCCAAAATTGGTCGCACAAACAGAGTGCGACCCTTCTTTAGAAGATAGCCGTAAATGGTGTGGTCAGGAAGGGTAGAATCAGACGCCAAATACGTCGTCGAGATTGGCCTTCCCTGCGGTAGCGAAATCATTGTCGAGTTCGATACCGGCACGATCGCCCTTCTTGCTCTGCTTGATAAACAATTCGCTGAGTTTTTTGGCTGCTTCGGCGGTATAGAGACGGATCATTCCTAGTTGGGTCTGATCGTCAAAAATGACGGTTAGAATTGTCCGGTCATCGATCAGAGTCAGCTGAAGGTTGTCTCTCTGGCCTTGATGAAACATCACCGTAAATTCATCTTCTCCGACCATTCGCGCCATTTCGCGAGTGGCTGCAAATGATCCAGCCACAAGAGCTGACAGTGAGTCGGTGTCGAAGGAGCGGACAGCCCCTTCGCGCGCAACCATATGTCCTTCCTTGTCGATCAGGAGGGAGCATTTCGCTCCAGACATGCTGTTTAATTCTTTGAGGATCTTGACCATGTCCGCAATATCATCTTCGTAGAAGATCATGCGGTTGTCTTTGAGTTTCTTGCTGTCGTCCATCGGTATCAGTCCTTTCGGGAACGCGGTCTTATCTAAGGAAGAAGTGCCAAGCCGTTGCAGCGGAAGCACCAAGGAGCAGGAATCCCAGCACCCAATAGAGCTTGCCATTGCCGTTACGGCGCCGACGCGAGGACGAGGAAATCATGAGCCCTGCGCCCAAGACCTCGATGGCTCCTTGTGTGGAACCTGGTCGGACACGGCGAGGCGCCGGAGAAGGCCGGGACTCTCGTACCGAGGGTCTCACCTTGGGCTCCGAAATCACTTCCATAGGATCTGGTTTTGTTTCGACTTCCGTAATCGTCGAGACAGCATTCTGGCTGGGCTCCGGCGCCATGGCTTGTGCCTGCTGCGCAGGCGCGGATGAGGTGCTTGTCATTCGCAATGAATCAAGAGACGGCGCCTCTACGGGACTGGGCTTTACCATTGGTTCCGGAGGCACCGATGCATGAGCCGCTGGCCGCATAGCCGGCAATGGCCTGTCAGCAGGAGCGGTCTGAGGTGGTGTCGAAAACGTATTCGATTCAAACCCCGCTGGGCGAGCAACCTGGCCCGTCGTGGTTGTGGTTGGTTTGTTGCCTAACTGAACTTGCCGTTGCGGCTTCTCTGGAGTCGAGGCAATTCCGCCTTGCAGCCTTTGAGAATCCCTCTCCTCTTTCGTCGGGGCAGGATTAGGTTTAACACTGGCCATGGACGACGTTGCATTGCCAATCTTGGCGCTACTTTCCGTCGACATCGCCTTGATCTTGTCCAGCATCATAGCTGCCAGTGCCTTGAAGGTCTCTAAGACTCCTTCGCCAGTTGATGCCGTCGCACCATTACATGTGGCACCATAACGATTGAGTTGTCTCTCTAACTCGTCCATCGTCAGAACGTCATCAAGATCGCGTTTGTTAAACTGGATGACATGCGGCATTTCGTCAAGTGACCGACCTTGTTCCTTCAAGCACTCTTCGAGATTGTCGATCGACTCAATATTCTCTTCGAGTTTGGATGCTTGAGAGTCGGCAATAAAGATGACGCCGTCAGCTCCTCGGAGCACGAGTTTTCGTGTCGAGTTGTAGTAAACCTGTCCAGGAACAGTATACAACTGAAACTTGATCCGCATGCCGCTGACTTCGCCTAAGTCCAGAGGCATGAAGTCAAAGAACAGAGTCCGATCGGATTCGGTTGCAATGGACGTCAAATCACCCCGACTGTCCGGAGCAGCCTTTTGGTGCACGATTTCGAGGTTTGTCGTTTTTCCGCCAAGACCACACCCAAAGTAAACAACTTTGCAGTTAATCTCGCGCAGAGCCAAATTTAGTTGAACCATCGTCTTGGTCCTCGTTTCTATAATTTACTGGGCCAGCGGGCCGGTCATTGAAAGACAGTCAAACTGTCAATTTGCCAAGCCCTCTGAGCTTCGAAGCGGCGCTGGTTATTTCAAGTAAAGTCAAATCAATGTTGATGAATTGATTTGTGACAACCACGAGATGGCAGTTGCCTAAGTTCTCAATGACGATCTTGCCCCGGGATGCAGTTAGCACCATGCGGTCCATGTCGTCGTATTTGCCAATTTCCAACATGCGAATCGTTTGAGTCACAACGTTGCCAACAAGTGCGGCCGTCGTATCCTCGTCGAGTTCGTTGGAGAGTTCACTGGTGACGACAATGCCGTCAGATGTCACGACCAAGCTACCCTTGATCCCTGCGAGCGTATTGAGTTTCTGAAGTACTTCACGCATGAGTCAACTCCCGGGAAATCCTCATGCACGAGGCGACAAAATCAACGCATTCTTGTTTGATCACGTCGCTTCGAGTGGGATCATCTGATTCGACTAATAAAACGGTCCGGCCGACGGCATGGAACTGAAGGCTCTTCTTCCCTGCCGAAAGGATCGATGTTTGAAAAGCACCGATGCCCATCCGCTTGGCGCTGATCGCTGCTGCCGAGCGGAATATCCTGGCCATCTCGCAAAGGTCGTCTTCTTCGTCATTGCCAAGTTCGCGGCAATCACCGGTCTTGGCGATAATCACGAATTCGTCGCTCAAGAAGGCTGCGCGTGTCACGCTATTCAATTGACTGAAGCGACCAAGATCCTGGATCAAGGCTGACTTCCTGGTTGTCGAAATGGTTCCGTCTTTACGCTTCGCAGCGCCGTTACCACTGATGAGAGATGCTTCATTCTCTTCGACCTGCCGCAGCAGTTCGTTTTCCCCATCTTTTTCAAGAGGAAGGTTTATCAGGTGGTCATAGAGGCGACGCGCTTCTTCGTGTTCTGGCTCGACATCAAGTGCTCGGTAAAGGTGGAACAGTGACTTCGAGATCGCCCCAATGTAGCGGTAGATTTGAGCCAACAAGAAGTTGGCCTGAAAGTTGGATTCTTCAGATTCGAGCACTCTCAACAAGAGCGCGATCGAGCGTTTCGCGTCGCTTGCCACATGATCTTTATAGAATCGGCGAAGCAAGATATCGGCCATCATAGCCTGACCATCGGGAACGTCAGGTCGCCGACGGGTCAACTCTTCAGCGACCACGAGGGCTTCATCGTATTCTTCGCATTCCAGATAGATCTCGATGAGTTCGCCGAAGGGTTTGGACTCCGATGTCTCTTGCAGCACACGGCGGAGATTGTCGATCTCCTTCGATTTGGTCTGGCGCCAAGAGTGGCGCATCAAATCTCTCAGATCTTCACTGTGTGGAAACTTGTCCAGGCCGACCCGGGCGGCGTCTAATGCACTGGAGACATTACCGTGGCTCAAGTGTGCTCGGCACAACTCGACATAGGATCGTGGCAGCGGGTCCACCTCTGCTCTACGCCTGAGACTTCCTAGGCGTGAATGGTTTCGCATCCGCTTGAGAATTCGAATCATGACCTCGTTGCTCCCGAACCAACTACCGCGTGACTCCAAGACCATACTTGGGAGTCCTACGCCATATATCGGAAGTCGGCGGCTGATCCTGAAATTCGGTAGGGCCTGAATAAAGTTTCATCGAGGGAAAAAAAGTGACGGCACCGAGAGAAGGGGCTCGGTGCCGTCGAAGAAGTCTACCCGGTCAACTGAGAAAGTGGAAAGCCGTGGACTAGGTAAACCTTTATATAGTCTGGTCTACGTAACTATCGACACCATGGTCGGCAGTCACGAGAGGACGATTTTCATTCATATACGGGCGCAAAAAAAAGTCGCGGTACTCGACCTTCAGTACGTCGTCAGACGTTTTCAGGCGAGCAATTTTCGCTGCCGAACTCCAAAATTCACTGGAGCGGGGTCCTTGAGAAAACTGATTCGCGGGACTCAGCGGGTAATCGACAAGCATACCAGGATCAGCAAAATTCCGGTTATGAAATCTTCTGCGTTGGTCAAATGACGACAAAAACGTCAGAATCTCCTCGCTGACGGTGTCAGAGGGAGATATTCACTTCAGACATAGCCACAAGGGTGGTCCGCTCACCATGAGGGGCTATTCTGGGCAGCCAAGTTAACAATCTATAGTGATTTGTGAGCCCTGTTTGCTGAAGAACTTACCCCTGCTTGGTCGAGAACTGTCATTCGGGATCAATGATCGCCCGTCAAATGTCGATTTCGGCGACGACCCACGATAAGGTATCTCACACTTGTGGGATCTGGACCTTTCGCGGTGCCGTCTGCAGCACAAACAGTCGGGCCTATTTTGGCCGCGAAAACCAGATTTTCCAGAACAGAGCCTGGACTAAGACCCAGTACTCCTTGACTACATAGAGGATGTTGACCGAATGAAAGCTCAGATGAAGCGACTTATGCTACCCGCGCTTATAGTGGCCCTTATGGCCGCCGCTCTTCCCGTAGGCGCCTGGGGCCAGACCCCAGCCGAACGCGAACAAACCGACGCCAACGAAGCGAAACGGGCTTTGATAAAGAACATTCCAGAGCCCACTGACCCTGAGGCGATCGCCGGGACCTATCAACTTGATGGCGAAACCATCAAAGTGACGGCAGGCGAGCACTACGATCTCTTGGTGCTATTGAATCAAATGGAAGGATCAGCGCGCCGGCCGATTCGGAGTGATGATGCCTGGGTTCACATCCTGCTCAATGCGTGGGCTGACTTTCTCGACATCCAAGTGCCGCCGATCGAACTCGAGAACCGCATGCAACGTGACAACCCTGCGGTTTATCAGGGATTGATTCGCAGATGGAACGCCATTGGCGTCTCACCGGAATCCGGCGAGTATTATGAAACTTGCCGCTTGAAGATTAACCACCTCAAGAACCTGCTGTTCAATTCGAACCGTACGACAACGCGTGATGCTTTCGACCAATTCAAGATCAGAAAGCTCCAATATCGCTTCGAGTACGCTTGTTTCCAAAACAAAGACTACGTTCAACAACTTGCCGACAAGGGTGTCAGCAAAGAAGTCCTCGCACAGTTCTGGAAGGATGACCGCAGCGCCGCTGCTCGTTATCGCCTACCAGCCAACGTGAGTGGCGGCATCGTTTATTTCGACCCCGCCAACTTCACCAAGGAAATGACAGCGTCTTTGGGCAATGAAAAGAAAGTCACCCGCAAGCAAGCGCTCGCGTATTTCAAAGCCAACCAAAAGCGCATGATGGGCTCCATCAAACCAGATCAGCGCCACCTTTTGGAAGTGAAGGCCGACACGAAAATCGAAGATCTCGTGAGCCCTTTCTCTTTAGTCAAAGACGAGATCTACAAGAAATTGACGCTCCAACATCTGATCGTGGATGCCCATAAAGAGGCGCGCCAGGCCGGAGCCAAGGCTGATCTCGAACAAATCGCCAAGAAGTACAACCTTGCATACCACAAGATCGACAAGATGGACCGCCGCGGAGCCATGGCCGAACTCAAAGAATTCGGCATTCCCGCATTCTCGCAATTGTTCGCCGCCCCCGTGGGCAGAATTTCAACACAGCTCTCTGTAGTCGGTGACCGCCGCTTCTTCTACTTCGTAGGCGCAAAAGAGCAAAGTCGCTTACCAGAACTCGACACCGTGATTGATGAAGTGCGCGACTTCTACCTGGAGGCTCGTTCCAGTGAGTTAGCACGGGAGGAAGCCAAGAACCTCCTGGAGGAAATGAATGCCAAAGTTGCTGAACTCATCGCGCCGGAAAAGGCTCGACTCGAGAAAGAGGCTGAAGAAACAGCAAACCGAGAGATTGCTCAAATGAACTTGGCCAACGAGAACGACAAGAAGCGGGCGTTAGCCCGGGCTAAAGGTCGAACTCGCTTGCCACTAGACAAGCTGCGCAAATCACTCTTGCCAGAGATCTTCGCCGAGATCGTGAAGCGCCGTAAGGTCAAGATGCTGGTGACACCTTACTTCGAGTTCTCTGTGAGTCGAGAAGATCGGTCAAGCATCCAGGATCCGAACGAGAGCCGCATGGCTTTCTTGAGCGCCTCGTACCAAGTTCGCGCCCTTGAGAAGGGCGGCGTCACCGGCATGATCCTTGAAGATCACCTGACACGCTCCTACATGATTGGGCGACTCGTCGACAAGAGAGACCCAGAGCTCAACACGATGGGACCTGTTGATCTGATTCAAGCCCGAGGCCAAGTTCAACAAATTAGTCAGGCGCGTTTCCCTCGTCGCTTCCGCTTTGAAGAACTAAAAGAACAATTTGGCTTTAAGGCCACGAATTGAGGACACACAAAATGATCAAGAAGATAACAACAACATTCATGGTCGGATTGCTTGCTCTGTTCGCCACGAACATCTCTTTCGCTCAAAGCGAAAAAGATAGCGAAGGCTGGGATGCTCTCTACAAAGTCTTTCCCAAGAACGTATTCCCACAGCGGGGTCGTATTCGGATCACCAAAGCTCCGAACGAAAGAGAACTGCTGGTTAAGCTAGAGAATTCTGGCAACAAGATTCTTGAGACCACAGCCGAGCCCCTCGCGCTGTTCTATCGCGGCAACTTGCTCTTCAATCTCGATCGATTTGAAGACGCCAAGACCAACAATGAAAATCTAAAGCGCAAGTTCCCAAAACACGGTCTTTGCCGTCAGATCTTTGCCAACAAACCAAGCATGGTTGACCAGGCTTTGATGGACATCAAAAGCGAATTAGATCTGCGGAAGAGCTACAAGGTCGTCAAGTTACCCCACGCTGTGATCGACACGACCGGCAAAGCGATTTTTCACACAAGCACCGGATCATTCGAGATCCACTGCTACACCGATGCTGCGCCAAAGACGACAGCCAACTTCAAGAAGCTGGTCAAAAGTGGCTTCTACATTGGCTCGAGCTTTCACAAGCTCCTTAGTTTCCGGCGTATGGATGTCGGTTGTCCCAACACAAAAGACAAAGACAAGGACGAAGATACCTGGGGACTTGGCGGTCCGGGATATGACCTGCCAATGGAATACAGCGATGCCTTGCACATCGGCTCAACCGTTTCGATGCGTTCCACCTCGAACGGCATGTCTCACGGTAGCCAGTTCACAATCTGCTTGCACAACCAACCCGAGTTGAACAACAAGCAAGCGGTCTTTGGCAAGCTGACTGGTGGATTGGATGTCTTGAGGAAGTTGAGCCAGACAAAAGTCGGCAACAACGGTCGCCCGACAACTCGCATTGAGATCACGGGTACGCAATGGATTGAACGCTAGGTCCTAATCCGAAATCACGAGGGCGAGCTTGGTTGTGCGACAGCAGTTAACCAGGCTCGCCCTTTTTCTATTTCAGCCGCGCTCAAAGATTGGACCCAGGCGACGTGATCTTCTCCCGGGCTATTCGCGTCCAGAAATGAAAGCCTGAGAGATTCATGGGAAGCCGTTTCGGGGCTGACGACAAATCCTGCCTTAAGAGCACTCCATTTCCCCTGGGAGGCCACGATGTCGGCCTGGGCGTCGTCGTCGGCAGGCTTCGCGCCGCCAAGGAAACGTTCGATTTGTTTACCCCGTTCCTTGATGCCTTCCGTGATCCGCTCCATCCCTGATCTGATCACGAGGGCATCTATGTCATCTGAGGCCGCAGCGAGTCGAACGTGCTCGTACCAAGCATAGAGAGCTCGGAGTTCCCCGACATAGTTGAGGCAACGATCAACGCGACGCCCAACCCCTCGCACCAAAAGCGGATCAAATGAGCGAGACTTAGCAATTGTCTTTTCGCCATAGGCCAGGAGACCTGGGCCATAGTCTTTTCGATAGACGCTTCCTGCAGCGAGGGTCGTGCCGTAGTCGACTTGCACTGGCCCAACGACCCCGCCACATCCTCCCAAGAAGATGCGCCCGTCTTTCAAAAAGACACCCCGCTGAACGTCGCCAAACAACGATGCCGTTGCTTTGTCGCCTCTTTCGCCGAAAGGCGTGAAATTGAAGTGAATGAACCCGCTCCCAACTTCACTGTGGTCATTCCTGGAGGTTCCGCCCGCCATCAAGCAATCACAGAAGTTAATTTGAGAGCCCAAAGTTACAAAACTAAGCAGAATGGTCTGCTTCAGTCCAACAGCGTGGCCAGTTGATGCAAATTCTTCCAACAAAGTACCTGCGCGAACGTGACTATTAGGTCCAAGGGAAGCTCCGTCCAGTAGGCAGCAGTTCTCTGCTGTTCCACTGGCAATGCTCGCACCGCGCCCTAAGGCGACATTCCGTATTTGAGCAGGCCCCTCAGTCCCTACTTTTGAGCCGGGGGCCAGAGTTGTTGCCGAGCCGCTCACCTGGGCTCCTGGGTAAAGAACCGCTCCCGGAGCAAGGCGCTCGAGAACAACATCCTTATTGACGTAAACCGCACCAGGTGCCGGGAGAATGAGACCGCGCTCAACAAGTTTTTTGGCTTCGTGAAATTGCATGGGGGCATTCTACCGTGAAGCGAAGGGCTGTCCATGATTGTGATAGATCCTCCCTTTACCGCGAGGAATCTGGCATGATTGAGAGGAAATTTGAGTGGGGCCATCCATTCCTCCGATAGTTTCGGAATGGAGCAATTTATGTACGAAGGACCAGCAGCCGAAACTGACGGTGATCTGCCCGAGAATATTCCACCACTCATTGTTGGAATCTCGCTGGTCTATTTCATCGTGCTCATGGTTGGTGTTGCTTGGTGCTACCTATCCGATATTCAGCTGATGAGGACGACCGAACTCGCTGTCATCGGACGCGAGTTGTCATGGTCCTTTGCCACCGGCATTGTTCTTGTTCTCCTTGTCAGCTTGGTGCGTTGGAAAACCAATGTGTTCGACATGTTAGAAGGAGCGGTTCGATCGCGCTTAGGCGATTTGACTCGAACCGGTGTCTTTTTCTTGTCGTTGTACAGCTCTGTGGCCGAAGAAATCTTCTTCCGTGGCGCTATTCAAACAAGCTTGGCCAGCCTTAGCGGGTCGCCCACCATAGGACTTGTTGCAACGAGCATCTTGTTCGGCATGCTTCACATGGGGCGCCACAAATCCTACATCCCATGGACCATTTTCGCCGTCGGTTCCGGGTTAGTCCTTGGATATGGCTTCATGGTGACAGGGAATATCTTGGTCCCGATTTTCATTCACTTCTTGATCAACGGAGTGAATATGTGGCGGATCATCTTCGGTGCCGAGCGTTAGTTTCACCCAATTTCAGCCTTCGATTTTGCCAACAGGCGCCTCAGTCTGGGCGTCAAATTCTCGAAAAGACGTAATGTTGGCCGATTTAGCTCGATAAGCGAGAAGATCGCGACTTACTTGGAGCTGGGCTTATATGACTATCAATCCGCTGCTCATGCTGAAAAGCGTCGAGAAGTCATACGCCATTGGGCAACGGGATGTGCAGGTCCTAAGGGGCGTAGACCTGACAGTCGAGAATGGCGATTTTGTCGTGATTCAAGGACAGGAAGGCTCAGGGAAAAGTGCCCTCTTGAACATCTTGGCCGGGATCGAAAGGAGTTCGGGGGGTGAAGTCAAAATCGACGGCAAAGCGATTGAGGCTGACATGAGCGGCCTTGCTCTCCTGGGCTCAATGGTGTCATTCCTAAGCCCGGTATTCTGCCTTGATGCTCGCATGACCATTCACGAAACCTTGACGCAACATAATCTCGTCAAGAATCTCCCGACTTGGCAGGCATTGGAATTGGCTGGTATTGAAGCAGATGACAATCGTCGAATCTGTGAGCTAGACCAAGAAATGCGCCGAAAAGTTGGAACGGCGCGCGCCTTCATGGCGCGCCCGCGTCTGATTTTGGCCGATCTTACGCCGCCACCCTGGGGCGTGCCCCCTTCACTTGAATCGTTAGAAGTTGCCAATCGTAAACTTGGGAGTGCCATTGTTGTGGCCTCTACCCAAAACGTCGACATTCCTCAGTCTCGCGTGTTCCATCTCAAAGGCGGCAAGATGGCGCCAACGACTCTGGCAACCATGTAGTCAGAAGTGACCCCAGATTACTCAGCTGCAGCTCGCCGAATGAGCTGCCGAAGCATCTGACTTTGGAAACCGCCCGAAGATTGGCCGCCTTCCTCCATCAAGCGCACACGACCATCTTTGCCGATGACAATAATTGTCGGGACCCGTCGAATCCGATATGCAAGAAGATTGGCGGTGTCCTTGGTGAGCCCGAGGGTGACAGTGATCGGCTTCTCAAGCGGGCCCCAGACTTCCTCTTCTTCCGTTCCGCCCTTCGTGGTGTACCGCAGCTCCTTCTGCAATACGAAGCGCGGATTCTCGCGGAAACGCCCCATCCACTTAGACTCGCGCTCGACGGTCCAGTCGCCTTTGCCGGCTTTGTATGTTTTCGTGAGCCCCCACACGGTCACACCTTCCATACGGAGTTCTCGCTCAAGCTTGGAAAGTGATTGAAGTGTGCGCGCACATGGAATGTTCTTCATCATGAAGAAACAGAGAACAAGAACTCGACCACGCATGCGAGCGATGCTACTCCCAGGAGTTCCTTGCCAACCGACAACGCCGGTTAATTCAGGTGCCGGGCGCCCTAATATTTCGAGTTGTTTCGATTTCTGCGCCAGCTCAGGAGCTTCTGGAGCTTCCTCAATAAGCTTGGCTAAGTGGGCACGGGCCTCATCATGTTTACCAGCGTAGACGAGGGCGTTGAGAAGTTGGAATGCTGCATCACCGCGAACTTCGTGCTTTGGGTGCTTAGCTATGATTGCACGATATTGAACGATCGCAGCTTCAAAATCCAAGGACAGGAAGTTTGAGGTGGCTAAGCCTAGTCGCGCCGAAGGAATGAAATCGCTCTTCGGGTTTGCCTTAATGAAGGCCTGATACAGCTTCGTGGCTTCCTTGTTCTTGTTCACCGCCCGATAGGCGTCACCCAAGAACATCGTGGCTTCAGCGCTTTCTTTTGACCCTTTGTTCTTCGCCAGGAAACCCTGGAGGAATGTAATGGCCTTTTCAGGCGAGAAACTCTGGATGGCGGCCCGGCCCAAGTCAAACAACCCACCGTCTAGTTGGGATGCCTGACCTTCATAAGCCTCGACGAACTTTCGGCAAGAATCCTGAAAGGCTGACATCTTCTCGACGCGCTGCTCGTCGGTCAGTTCACCATTCATTGCCTCACGGGCAGAATCGATCTTCTCGTAAGCCGCGCGCACTTTCTTGTCTAAGGGCTCGGGCGTTTCCTGAGCCATGACAGTTCCGAGGGTAAAAAGCACGGCAAAGAAGACAAGAAAGGCGGTATTGGCAGGTTTCACGATCGACTCCCGATATCCAAAAAACAATGGACGGATTGCGTCATCCGTCCATCAATGCTGATTATACGTCCAAACCGGTGGTGTTGGAGTTTCGAAAAGAAGTAATTCGAGGAATGAGGGATCGGCTCCATTTTGGCACCGATGTCGTCTTCGATCCACAATCAGGAAAGTTGCTAACTCACCTAATGATGGAAGGTTGGAGCAAGTTCTCCGAGCCATCGAAGCCGAGGATTACTTGCGATCAGAAGGGCGTGAGTGTGGGCGACCGCGACGGCGACCATTCTTGGGGTTGCCACCATGACGATCTGAGCCATCTTTCGGCGGACCCATATCTGGGCGGCGACCGCGAAACCTGCGCATCGAATCCTTTGGGCCCCAAGGCATCTTGAGTCCTAGATCATTGAGATGGTGGACCTTTTTCGAACCCGACAGATCAATCCAACCTACGGGTAATTTGTGGCCAGCGCTCGTCAGTTGTTCAGCGGCCTGCTTAGTCAACTCTGCTGGAAACCTCGAGAAGTAGAAGTCGACGGTTTCGACCGTTGTCATAGACTGAACGTTCTTCCGCTCAGCGATACTTAGCTGCCCTTTCAACGAGCGCATAGCAGGGACAACACTTCGGAACCAACCGACCTTCTCCATGTCTACCATGAGCCGAGTGACCTTGGCGGTATCGCCAGGAAACAATGTGGTCAGTTTCTTGCTAACAATCGAAGGCATCATCGAACGTAGTTCGCTTCGCGACCGACGATCCATCGTCTTCAATTCATTATCGATCTTGTTCCTGAGCCGACGGACACCTTCCTGCTTGTCCCAATCACCATCGGGAAACTTGGTCTTCAGGAATTTAAGCCGTTCCTTCGCATTCATCATGAAAAGCTGGCGCCGTTCTTCCCGGCTCAACTGGCTCATTTGCTTGCGCGATGGACGAAGTCCTTGCTGGAAGTTCGGCAAGTAGACACTGGATAGATCTCGCGCCAAGCGCCGACGATCTTCATGCTTCATCTTCGCCCAGTTAGCTACCGTCTGCTGGCTCAAGGTCCCGGCTTCAACGAAATCTTCTAAACCATTTCCGGTGCGAAGGGCCTTAAACAATTTCATCCGGGCGTTACGGTCGAGCTTACGAAGCTCCGCCAACTCCTTGGCATTGATGTGACGCAACAATTGGAATCGGCGCACTTTTCGGTCGCGCCAGAAAATGCGGTCGTCAAGTTTCTCGAGGCGAGCCTTCTCTTTGGCGTCAATTTCAGCGCCGTGCATTGAAAAGAAAACCTGACGATTAAGTTTGTTGGATTCGACCAACTGCTCTGCCGAAGGAAGACCACGCAATCGATCCGCCTCAGTCGGTTGGATGAGCTGATACTTTTCCGCAGAAGAAATGGAGCGCTCGAGAGTGGTCAGAACCTTAAGTTCGGCAATACGCCGATCTCGCATTTCCGGTTTTAGAGCTCGCAACTCGGTTGCGATTTTGGGCGTCTGCGACTTGATGAAACGTTCGGCCGTCTGTTCTTTGCTTTTCTGCCAAAGCGTTGCAACGCCTTTGACTCTCTCGGCAATTGGCCTCGATTGCAGCTTCTCAAAATCTTCTTTGCTCATTCGGCGCACGACAGAGCGGGCCATTCCTTCAAACCGAGAGAGCATATCGCCTTGCAGTTTCTCGCCGACGCTACGCTTGAGTTCGTCAACGACCTCAACAACAAACTGATGGCGCGCCTCGCGGGCTTTGGAATCTAAGCCGCGCCAAGAACCACGCCCCCCACGATATTGAGCTTCGCTCGTCGCCGCGCCGAGAAGGGCGAGGACGATCGTCAACAGCAGAACGTGAAGGGTCTTAAGTTTCATCGAATCAACCACCAAACCAATCAGCCTGGACACTCTCTGTTTCGTTGGCATCGAGGTCGAGAACATCAGCGTCGCTCAGACCACCCAAGAGCTCAACAACTCCTTGGTATTCGGCAACATTCTGAGCCTTGTCAGGATTTTTCGTTGAGCCAGATTTGCTTTCCAGAGCGAATGGGATGGTAATCGCAATCATGAGGACAGCCGCAGCCGCTGGGACCCACCCACGGCGGTACCAAGGCCGCAAGGCAATTGGCCGCGTAGTTTGCTCTGTCAGACTCCGAATGAAATCGGAACTGGGCTTGACATCATCAAGCACTCCCATGAGTTGCCAGAGAGCCTGATCTTCGGCGGAATCTTTGATGCTTTCGCCGTCGTCCGGCCCCATCGATGCACCAAATCCGTTTTGTTTCTTTGTCATTATCCAAGCCCTTTTTCTGAATCACCGAGTGCGGTGGAGCTGGCGGGATACCAGTCTTCTAAATCGCGACCTAGTCGCTCCTTCAAACCTTCCTTAGCCCGGTTGAGTAGAGACTTGACCGCCATTAAGGACAGCCCAAGGCTCGTAGCAATCTCGGCATAAGAAAGCTGTTCATAGCGCCGCAGCAAGAGTGCCGCGCGTTGTTTTTCTGGTAAGCCAGCGATGGCATCGCGGACTCGTTCTCTGAGCTCTTCTTTTTCCATCGAGTCGTCTGGACTTTCGGCACCTGAATCAAGCTCAACTGATCCTCTGGGCCCGTCATCTTGGTCATCTCGGCTCAGCGAGAGATGATTCCGATGTTTCTCCCAACGCTTTTGGTTCAGGCAAATGTTGGTGGCAATAGTCAAAAGCCATGTCTTGAAGCGTGCTTTAGGCTCATAGTTGGGTGCCGCCCTAAAAACGCGCATGAAAACATCCTGGGCTAAATCTTCACCGGTAACTCTGCATCCCACATAGCGATACATGAAGTTCACCAACATCGAAGCATGTTTTTCGACAATGGTAGCGAAAGCCTCATCGTCACCATTGCGAACACGAAGCATGAGCTGCACGTCTAAATCTTCGAGGTACTTGTTGCCCATGTCGTCAGTATAACCCCTCGGATCAGGTAGGGTTCCGGAGAAAATAGGGTGAAAGCGAAAGCCGTCTATTGCCGCTCAGGCCTTGTTAGAAAAACCTAACTCGTTAACCATTGGTACTTTAGATAAAATAGGCCCTCTGGGTGTCGTTTCGCTTGCGACGAAATCTGAGGCAGCTCTGGTATTTTAGCCCGAGAACTCAAATTGAAGACCTGGCATTGGGGCCCCTTCGCGGGAGCGCGTTGCGCAACTCGGGCGAAGGATAGGCACGGCCTATGACTTGCCGTCGAGAATCGAGAGAATGAGCAAAAGCCGAAAAGTCACGTCTGTGAACTTCTTGTGCTTACCCCGCCAATTGTCTTCCAAAGGGAAGTAAGAGTAATCCAGACGATGTCCAGCCTTCTCAATAAACTCCTCGGCCCGAACGACGCCCTCATCGTCTTGGAGACTCATGAGCCATTCGAGCATGGCTTTTGCCTTGGGTATGTCCTCGAGGACGCCGGTCCGAGCCAGGAACTCAAGCTCCTGAAGAAGCCTTCCAACCAGCTTCTTCTCCTCGAAGTCCTCTTGTTCCAGGTTGCGAATGGAAAATTCGGCGAATCGGTCAAATACCTTGCCGCCAACCTCGAGAACTTCTACTTCAGGGATAGGGTTGGAGAACATGTAGTCGACAATGCGACGGAGGACGTCCTTGGCACGAGGATCATCCTTCAAAGCCGGATTTCGGCCAAAGAGCATGAAGATCCAATACTCTGGACGGAAAGCGTCCGGAGAAATCACCGCGCATGTTTCGTCTTGAGGTCCGTCGTCCGTCTCAATTTCCCGAATCAGTTCGCCGGTATAGATCTTGCTATGGACGTCGCCTTGATAAAAAGCGTCCAACGCGTCGAGAACTTCCGCTGTCTTCCGTTTGACGCCAATGTCATCGGCAAAATTGGAACGCGCCAAGAGGGCTAAAGCTCGCTGGGCAAGCATGCGGCGAATGTAGGCTTCGACTGCAGGATCTCCACCGCAGTAGCCCTTGAGTTCACACAGGTCAACACTTGGGTCTTGCCACATGAGTCCCTGAAGAAGCTCCGACGTTCTCCAGACGATGGGGTGATCTGTACCCCAACCGTATTCGACGAGAGAGCGATATTGAAAGAGAGTGCCGGGACCACGTTTCCGATTGAGATTGAGGTGGTCGAATCCAGCAAGAGAGGTGAACCAAGTCCCGTCGTCACTTTGGGACGTCGAAATCGAATACGGTGGCTTGTAGTTGTACGTCTCGTTGCGCGTTGCAGCGACGTCAACGTCATCACCCGGTAGCCCCATGATTTCGGTTTGAATTCGAAACTTGATGGGTGGACACGCTTTTTCCATCAACCATGGAATAGGATCGTTCTTTTGCCGTTCGAGCCAACTGCCCATAAAAATGACCTCCGCCCCATTCTTTAGGGAAGTACGCGTATCCGGCTCCAAGGCCAAACAACAAGAATCGGTCGTCCGACAACTTGGTAGGGCTCTGTTACACGCCAATGCCTACTATCACGACTCTCGGGGCTGTTATCACCTAAAAGAAAGTACTTCCCGGAATCAACCTGAGAGTCGCTGAGAGCGCGCGCAACAGCTTGCGGTTTTGCTCCATCAGTGGGCGAAGTGTAGTGGATGTCTCGATCGATGTCAAGTTGGGACAAAATGACGGAACCACTTCTGGACAATAGCTTTAGATAGCTTTCTTTGGGTCGATAAATGGGCCCTCGTCGACGCTTGTCTAGGACCTCAAACTGCTCTTCGCCGTCTCCTGTACGCAGCATCAAGGCCTGAACGTCATCGACCAAAACCAGGCGGAATACCATTTCGTCCTGCTTTGGAATGGAGACCTCGAAGGGCGAATCCTCCCCAGATGTACAGCGAAGGACCAAACCATCTGCCTCAATCTTCAGCAGGAGGCTCGCTGAAGGGATCGCGTCGGGAGCGGTCCAGTGCTGGATCTCAAACTCGAGGCCCTCGGCAAGTGTCGACAGATTGTAAATCCCAAAAGTCACAATGATGTCGTGGACTATGTTGTCACCGACGGTGATTCGATTCGTCTGGGATTTATGGTCGTCCATGAAATTCAGCTCGGGCAACCGAACAACGGACTCTGATTCCTGCGATTCGAGCTTGAGGAAAGCGCCCTCGTTCGAGATTGAGCAAGCGCCCTTTAAGGGCACCAGGCATCGATGACGATCATTGACGATTTCCAGGGCGATGCCCTTCGATTTCTGGCGCAGGTCGTTGAGTCTCAGGATTGGCGCTCTGGTTGAGAGGATTTGATCGAGATTTCGCAGTAAGAACCACTCCTTATCAAGACCCAGGGAGCGAACTCGAACGTCACCGTCGAGAATATTGGGGTGATCACCTGGTAGCGCGACCACGCGTTTCACCACCCGCTTCGCTGGATTCTCCGGGTCCTCGACAACCAAGATATCGTAGACCTCGGGGGCACGATCAGCCCAATTCCGAAGAGACAGGATCCACTCGCGCTCAACGCCATCATTAAAGGCTGGCCACATGCTTGGGCCTTCGACGACATGAAGCTGAAAAAAAAGTTGCGGCAAAAGAACAACCATCGCCGCCAAGATCAGCCGCCGAATCCATCGTTTGCTCTTTATGGTCAACTTTTTCGTTGTCATGGTTTTCGCAGATTACCCGGATAAATGCATCGAGTCACGTTGTAGAGGATCATATTAGCTGAGTTTGCCAAGACTCAGTGGTCATTTGTCTTCATGATCGTCGGTATTATTCCGGGCAAAACATGGCGAGCCTCCAACGAAGGTTGACTCAACCTGGCTCTCGGTGCCAATGATCCAATCGGCAAGACTTTCGGCTTTGGGCAAGTCTGTCCCATCTATGCGCGGGGACATCACCAAGAGGTCGGCCTCCTTGCCAACTTCCAACGTCCCGACGGTTGATGAGACACCACAGACTTCGGCGCCACCGGCGGTGGCCATGCGCAAGACCTCCCACGAACCCAAGTTGTCGGGGCCAGAGGCTGTCGTGTGCTGACGACTCATTGCGAATCGCATTTCATCAAAGAGACTCATGCTTGAATTACTGGCCAAACTATCAGTGCCAATGGCTACTGGGATTCCGCGTTTGAGCATGCTCCTGACCGGAGCCAAGCCAACGTTGAGTGTGGCATTTGAGGCCGGACAGTGGACGATCCCGGCACCACTTTCAGCAACAAGGTCGAGGTCTTCTTCATCAACCTGCACCATGTGCACCAAGAGAATCCCAGGCCTCAGAAGATCGAGGTCGTGCATCATTTGTATCGGGCTTTTGCCAAAGTCATAGCGCTCTTTCTTTTCTCCGGGGGCAAACAGGTCTTTCATAGCGCCATGACCCTGAACAAAGAACTCCAACTCGGATGGACTTTCCGCGACGTGAATCGTCAGCGGCAATTGGCGATCATGAGCAACGCCGAAAATTTCGACCAAGACATCCCGCGGGCAAGAGTAGAGCGCATGAGGTGCGAGTCCAAATTGCACCCGCTCACGGCCAAACCGGGCGACGTCTTTCAAAGTTCGCTCCTTCATAGACGCGATGTACTCCGGGAGTTGATCACTACGGGAGCCGAAGTACTCGCGACAAAAAAGTCCGCGCAAGCCAAGCTGGCTGAGGACATCAAAGCCAATGGCGTCAAAGAAGCTATCAACGACTGTTGTTGTCCCCGAACTGACCATCGTGTTGGCAGCATCGATGGCTGCTTTCAAAACTCGAGGCCGGGCTGAATCGGCTTCAGCGCCGAAATATGCCTCCAGAACATGAGGAGTCACGTTCTGATCGATCCACGTCAGGAAGTCGGCATTATCGTCACCACCCTCAGGACCCATATCAAGAAAAGAGCAGCCAAGGTGAGTGTGAGCGTTGATTAGCCCAGGCAGGACAACACCATTGTTGTATTCAATTGACTCACGCGCTGGGGGCGCCGAGCCACTTCCTACTTTTGCAATCTTGCCATCTCTTAGAGCGACCCAACCATTCGCAATTGGATTTCCTGACATCGGCACCACCCAAGCGGCCCGAAGAATTTTGTCGAAGGGAATCACGAGTTGACCCGATAGACCAAGAAGAAGGTGAGATAAACAGCGGCGCCGACCATGTCGATGAGCATGGTGATAAAGGGACCCGCAGAAATGGCAGGATCAAAGTTGAGCTGAAGGCACATCGTGGGAATGGCCGTTCCCAAGAGAGATGCCAGAAGGGACAAACAGACAACTGAGGACAACACGACGGCCGCCATGGCCGCAGGATTTGTGCTCGCGGTTAGGTAGACCAAGAAACAGCCGATGATGGCGCAAATGCTACCGACCATGAGACCAACCAAGATCTCGCCAACGATCACCTTGGAGATGCGTCCGACAACAACTTCGCCAGTAGCAAAGCCGCGCACCATGGTCGCTGAAGATTGGGTTGCGATGTTGCCTCCCAACATCAAGATGAGCGGCAAGAACTTGGTGACCTCGCTCACAACCTCATCCATGCCAAAGAGGTCCATCACAAAGGCGGCCCCAAAACCACCAGCGACTGATACCAGTAGCCAAGGAATTCGTTTCTGGACCCGGCCAATCACGCTATCCCGAGTTGGGTGGAGGTCAGCCGAACCAGCCATCTTAAAGACGTCTTCACTGGCTTCTTCCTCACCCACGGTCAAGACATCGTCAAACGTCACGATACCCAAAAGGTCGTGATACTGGTCAACGACTGGCAGAGACGACAGGTGATAAGTTTCCATCATCCGATAGCACTCTTCGGCATCTTCATCCGCATCAATGCTAAGGACATCCTGCACCATGAACTCGCCAACCTGTTGGGCGTTTTCCGACAGGATAAGTTCGCGGACGGAAAACACGCCAAGAAGTCGCTCGCCGGCGGTCACGAAGATGTTGTTGATTGATTCAAGGTCACCTTGGGCCCGAATCTTGTCTTTCACATCCCGCACGGTGGCATCTTTTTCAACCGCCAAAAATTCAGTGGTCATCAAACCACCGGCTGTGTCCGGTTTATACTTGGCCAATTCACGGATTTTTTCCGCGCGCTCTTTTGGCAAGGCCTCGAGGAGTCTTTCTCGTTCTTCCTCACTCACCTCGTCGACGATATCAGCGATGTCGTCATCCTTCATCTCACTCATGATGATCGGAAGGCGGGCGTCATCTTTCAGGAGATTGAGGAAAAAGGGCTGGTCGGTGTCGTCAAGTTCTTCGAGAAAGTCGGCGATTTGCTGAGCGTCCAAGCGCTCCAGCAACTGGCTTTTCTCGGCGTCATCAAATTCGGAGATATTGTCGGCAATCTCGATGAGATTCTCGGCAATGAAATCAGAAACTCCGGTTGAGGCCAGGCCTTCCTGCTCCTCGTACTTCCGTAATTCCGATTTTGCCGTCTCGATCAGGCGGGAGCGCTCGCTCATGGCTCTATCTCTCTATCTGAAAACGACTTACAGTACCGGATGCGGCCCGGGTTCATGCTGACCCGAGGGCGCCGCAGGCAATAAAACTCTAAGTGCTTTGTTTACAGAAGGCTACGCACAAATTTACGGCCAAATAAGATCCGGTCCGACGTCCTTGGAATCTCGTCCGTACATAATGGAGGCCCACACCAACTGATTGGCAGAGAACTATGCGCAAAAACACCGACCAAAACAGGCTTAGTCCAAAACGGTTTCCGGCTCATCGGCTCGAACGGCTTCTGGACACGGTTGAGGCTCTGGACGATCTCCGACTCTTAGCCGGTGAAGAAGATCGTGTTGGGCAGAAAAATCGATTCCTCCGAAAGAAGAACAAGATCCGGGGAGAACTGTTCGCCATACTCGAGTCGATTCGACCTCACGCCTTATCGCGCCTGACTCACTCAGCTCGCCAAGAAGACCATTTGCTCACCGAAGAAGTCGCCCTATTGGCTGTTCTCTTCCATCGACGAATCCAACAAAGCGAACACTTCATGAGTGGTCGTGACCTCCTTTGGATCCTGGCTGACTCGTCCTATGAACTAGCCTGCTGTTCTCAGCTCCTACGCGAATCAAGCCCGCTACGGGCTCATGGAGCTCTCTTGGTTTATCAGGACCCTGAAGAAGAGCCTCAAGAACTGCTCAATCTGCATTTTGCCTTGGACACAGATTTGTTCCAGAAACTGAGTGCCCACGAGCAGCCAAAAGAGCTGGAGAGCTCTCAGCCCTTTGCTGACGCCACGGGTCACTTCCTGGAGTTCGTCGCTTTTATCGAAGAAACCCAATACCGGGCGGCCAAAGCGTTTGACCTTGGGATATGGCGAGAGTTATTGGGAGAGCCCATGGAGTCCCTCGCCACTCTGCAGACTCGATTGGAGCAGAAATGGCACCAGCTTGATCGTCGCCTCAGCAAGACCGAGCATGCCGATCGGTTCCCGCTGATTCGTTTTCGCCAAGAATTCGCTCTTACTGACGCCGAGACTGTCATCATCGTGGCTCTACTAGCGCAAGAGGCATTTGCGGGGGCAGCAAGCCTCGAAGCCTTAGACCTTCTGCGCCTCATTAGCGCCAGTCCCCGAGGTCTCTTGCGTCGACGCCGGCTCCTAAGCCCGAAGGGCCGTTTGATGCATCAAGGAATCTTGATCACCACCGAAGGCGAAAATCTCAACCAAGTTCCCGGAGAAATTGCCCTCGCCCCATGGGTTGTGGAACGGCTTCTGGCAACCAAAATTAGCCCAGATTCAAAGATTGCGAGCGATGAGCGGATCGAATTCCACGACTTCCTTGCCGGATTAAACGGCAGCGACGAATTCTACGATCTGCTTTGAATCCAAAAGAGGCACAATAACCAAGGTTGGTCGCGTTATGAGGCATAGAACCTGACCGCCTCTTTCGGGTAAGATGCCGCTATGGAAATCAAAGCGAACAAAGATGCCAAGATCCAGCAGAAGCTGGCAGAGCTGACGGAAGATTACGAAGACGACAGCCAGTGCGACTTGCTGACTCGAGTGGCGTTGTTCTTCTATATGGCCAACGACACCAAGCGTACAATAGCGAGCTTGAAGGCTGCTGTTGCATCCGACCCAGAAGATGTGCGAGCTCGCTTCTTGCTGGCTCGGACTTTCATGAAAGAGGGCCGCTATCGTGATGGCGGGAAAGAGCTCGAGATCGTTTCAGATATCGACTCCGTTGCTTTAGGAAGCCCGACCTGGGCCAACAACAACCTTTACTACATCGGCTACGCCCTATTCCAAACCGATCGATATAAGGAAGCGGCTGAAGCTTTCTTAGGAGCGCAACACCTCATCAACATCTGGGGTGATGCGATGACTCTCAAGCGTTTCCATTTACATCAAGGATTCTCATGGCATCTCGAAGGACAATACAACGAAGCCGCCGAGTGTTATAGGCGTGCGTTGATTGCTCCGGGCCCGGGTGATTCTTGTGACGAAGACGTCATGGATGAGCAAGAAGTCGAAGCATCGCAAGGATTCAATGACGAGATCGAACCCTATCTCATCATGGCCCAAAAAAATCAGCCCGTTGATCGGGAAGACCTTCCGGAAGTCACACCTACCTTCCCATGAAGATCTTGGTGCTCGAGCCTTACCACGGCGCGTCCCACAAAAGATTCCTTGATGACTTAGCCGAGCATCTTCCCTTTGAATTTGTTCGGCTGACTCAGCCGGCTCGGGCCTGGAAATGGCGCATGCGTTTCTCTGCGCCCTATTTCGCCGCTGAGTTGGAAAAACTACAAGACCAGTCGTTCGATCTTATCTTGGCCTCGACATTCCTTAGCCTTTCAGATTTTCGTGGCCTGGCACCCAGACCGTTTCGTGATCTACCCGTGGCTGTCTATTGGCATGAAAACCAATGGGCCTACCCCGTGCGAAAAGAAGACGAACGAGACCGGCACTACGTCATTACAAACTTCACGTCAGCCCTGGCTGCCGACCTCAATCTATTTAATAGTGAATGGAATCGCTCCAGCCTGATGGCCGGCCTTGGTCAAGTATTGAAGGCCATTCCGGATACAAACTTGATGGGTGCATTGGCTGCAATTGAAGGGAAATCCGAAGTGTTGTGGCCACCCATGATTGGTCCAACATCTCTCGGAGAGAAGCCTGACATTCAGGCCAATCACGTACCTCGAATTCTTTGGAATCATCGGTGGGAACACGACAAGAACCCGGAAGAATTCTTTCAATCGCTCTTCGATCTAATGGGCGAGAATATTCCATTCGAATTGATCGTGGCGGGCCAGTCCTATGCGACCCAACCGCGAATTTTCGAAAGGGCTCGCGAGAAACTTAAAGACCGGGTCGTGCATTGGGGCTTCATTGAAAACGAAGCTGCCTATGCCGAGTTGCTCGGAACAGCCGACATCGTCGTCTCAACGGCGCGCCACGAGTTCTTTGGGCTCGCCGTCATGGAAGCAGCATTGGCTGGATCTATGCCTCTTGTTCCGAATCATCTCTCTTACCCAGAGATCTATCCAGAATCCAGCCTCTACCCTCCCGGCCAGTTGACCCCACATCTACGAAAACAACTCCTGAACCCATCAACTTGCCGAGATTCTCTTCGTGAGGCCCTCGCCCCACACCTTTGGGCAACGCAGAAGCCCAAGTGGGAAAAGACATTACGCCGCCTTTCCGAGATTCGCTCCCATTAACCAACCTGGCAGAAGTCTGGCGCATTGAAACTCAAGAACTCCCTGTCAATCGACCGATAGATTATGCAGACATAGTCAAGAGTTGGGGTTTGCCATGTCCGGCTCCGAGAGCGGTACATATTTAGACATAGTTCGTTGTCTCGCGTTGTTCTTGCGGGATCAGCGGGATGCTATCGAAATCATCTCTGCCGCAGTGCGAACAATTGACGATCGACTGCCGCGGGGTGTCGTGCGAATCTGGATCTCACGATCGACAAAGCAATGCTCTTCATGTCCATCACCTCACGTCTGTGATGCAGAATTCAATTGTCTACAACTGGAAGCTTCCGCCGGTGAATCCGTAAGCCATCAAGACAAGATGGCAAACCTTCCCATCGGTGAATTCATGCCTGGCATCGTCGGTAAGTCTTCGCAGGATCACTTTTGTGCCGATCTTCGCGGCCTCGGAAAGAAAGCCGAGCGCGACTGGGCGAAGGCATTTGATCTCAATGCCTTTTGCGGATTCCCGCTGCGCTCTGCCGGCAGAAAGCTCGGTGTCCTTGGCATCTACTTGGAAGAGCTTCCATCGGAAGAAGCTCGGCGAAACTTGTCGTGCGTGGCGATGCTTCTTTCGCAAGCGCTTGGCTCCGCATTCCTGAGGTGCGAGCAACAGCGGCTCTCCTTCGACCTAGAGAAGAAGGTAGAACAAAGAACTTCCGAACTGGGGACCCGTGTCGTCGATCTCGAGGACAGTCGCCGAGCTCTCCTCAATATGATGTCGGAAGCCTTCGAATCGCAAAGACAGATGCGGCAGTTAACAGAGAAACTTGAAGTCATGGTTGAAGACCGGACCAAGGAACTCTTGGCCGCAAAAGAAGAAGCCGAGCGAGCCAATCGGTTGAAATCACAATTCCTCAGTCGTGTTTCTCACGAGTTCCGTACTCCAATGCATGGCATGGTTTCCTTTGCCAGCCTTGGCATCCGTCGCATTGACAAGCTCAGTCGAGACAAGACCCTATTCTACTTCCAACAGATCTTGGAAAGCGCTGACGAACTGCTGCCACTAGTGGATGATCTATTGGACATCAGCCAAATCGAAGCTGGCAAAGTTGAGTACAAGTTCGAGCCAATTGATCTCAAGTCTCTGGTCTTTGATATTGCAGGCAAATACGAACCTCTTTTTGCCGAACGCGAGTTGGAGATTGTCGTCAGTGTTGCCGATGACTTTCCACGGAGCGTCCGAAGCGATCGTAAGCATTTACGCCAAGCCTTGGTCAACATTCTTGGCAATGCGAGTAAGTTTGGCAAGCCCGGCACCGAAGTCGACGTCAGTCTTGCCCTCGAAGAAACGGACGTCGCCATTCGCATAGCTGACCGCGGGCCAGGCATTCCAAAGGACGAATTAAGCGCCATCTTTGATTCTTTCTCACAAAGCACGGTGACGCGTGGAAGTTTTGAGGGAGCTGGACTTGGACTCGCGATTACTCGTGCCATTGTCGATAGCCACGATGGTCGTATTGCCGTCAGCAACCGCGAAGGTGGTGGAGTCGAATTCCTCATTCGACTGCCCTGGTCGGCCGAGGACGTCGAAGGGGTGATCAAACCTCCAGAAAACGTCGTTGTCCAAGAGCCGGAAGAAATACCCCTGCCCTAGCGCCATGATCTAAGGCGCAGAGATGATTCCTTCGTGAAGAAGTTGCATGGCAACTGCCAAGAATCGATCTTCCAAGAGGAAGGAAATGCAGGGTGCATGTCCATGGTCATTCATGAGCCTTGGAAAGACATGGCCCTTAGCCAAAAGTCCAAGCGCCTGTGAAGCAATCCCCGGCGTTCTTGTGACACCTCTTCCAACCAGACTAACGGACGAGTAGCCACCATCAATTTTGATCTCTGCCTTCTCTTCGAACCCCACCATTAGCTCTTCGATGTTGGCACGATTGACAACGGCCAATTGAACAGTCGAGTCAGACGCCGAACTCATGTCGACATGAATGTTGGCGTCTTTGAGAACCCGGAGACAGTCACCCAATAGATGAATGCCCTTGACCCCAGGTTTCGGATGCATCTCCAACAGAGCCAGCCCCGTGCGATGAGGAATAGCCTGAAAAGAATCAGGGTTCGATGAGGGGATGCCAACAATAGATGTCACTGACGAGTCGTCCCCTGTCAGACTCTGCAGCAGTGCTTGCGTCCCAGATTGTCGCATCGTTGCCAGTGCCATTGGGTGCAAGACAGGTGATCCGGCATGAATCAACTCTGCGGTCTCATCGTAGCTCAACTCTTCAAGATGATGCGCCGTCGAGACCAAATTTGGGTCGGCGCTCAAGACTCCGCTGGCTGAAGAGAAGATCCTCAGGGTCGACGATGACGAAGCAGCAGCAATCAAGGCAGCGGTATAGTCACTGGTGTTTCGGCCTAGAGTGGTGCGCTGGCCAGATCCGCTGAGTCCAACAAAACCTGGCGTCACGATCAGGCCGGAGTGCTGGTGCAGTCCAGCCATGATTCTCTTGCCAACGTCAAGCACTGGCTGCGCTTGTCCGTGACTGTCGTTAGTCACCAAGCCAAGTTCGCCAGCATCGACATACGTGGCCTCGATGCCAATTCTCTGAAACGCCTGCTTGAGGAATCGCGCCGAGAATTGATCGCCCCAGGAAAGAACGCAGTCGCGCCTCAAACCGAAATCATCGTGGGCGGCCTGCAAGTCATGGCGCAGCTCATTGGCAAGATGATCGAACGATTCCTCATGGCCATCGAGCGCCGACCAGACGTCGCGATGTTGGGCCAGAATTTCATCGGGCATGGTTGAGGATCCCTGGAGCAGTCTCTCAAGCTCATCGGTCACGCCACGCATAGCCGACACCACCACCAATCGAGGGGTCCCCCAGTCCTTTGCCAGTGCTGCAGCTCGAATATAGGACGGCGCACCAAGAAGGCAGGATCCGCCGATTTTCCAAATCTCCATAACCTGCTTTTAAGGCATCTGGCCCGGATCACAAGTGTGTGGGTTAGGAAGACTGCCGGGCGAGCCTCTTCCCTCCCAAACCAATCAATGACACCGTCCTTGGCGAAATTCGCTGCGCGTCGTCTCACGGCGACAGTGCTAACCCCGCACCAATGGCTGATTTGGCACATTATCAGGATTTTGAGGGCGCCTCGAACTCGAGTGTCGTCCATGGGCTCGTTTCCCGCGGACCGGGCCGTTATTATGGGGCATGACTGAAAACGCCCACGACAACCTGATCTTCGACTGGAACACTCACGAAAAGTCTCCAGCAAAGAAACGCAAGGTGACATTTGACGACGAGACACTCCGAGATGGATTGCAGAATCCCTCGGTCAAGAATCCTTGTATCGAAGATAAGCGAGCACTTGTCCGGCTCATGGACAAGATTGGAATTCATACCGTCAACGTCGGCCTGCCCGGCGCTGGTGACCGTCATTACGATGACTGCCTTGATCTCACTCAGATGATCAAAGCCGAAGGTTTGTCGATCGGAGTCAACGCAGCCTGCCGCACACTGATCCACGACGTCGAGCCGGTTCGTCGAATCATGGATGAGACAGGGGTCCCGGTTCTCGCCAACTGCTTCATTGGTTCTTCGCCAATCCGCCAGTACACCGAAGGGTGGACCCTTGACACGATTCTTG
>JBLINQ010000002.1:0-90013 GCA_047639315.1 Planctomycetota bacterium | reverse complement strand
TCTTGGTGACGAACTCGCCAAATGATGGCGAATGCATCAAAGTCACCGGCCTGAAGTCGGTCGATGAGAATAGGAACCGGAAGTCGCTCAACCGCGAGCACAAGCCCACGCTGGGCAGCAACATCCCGCCAGGCCGAAATTGTCTCCTCAGCCCATGGAATCTTTCCGGTGGGCAATAAGACCCGGAGTTGGAAGGCTCTTGATTGCCATTCCAACTTCCCGTTGCCTGTCACATCGCTTAAGCCAATGCCTTTCAGCTCGGCTGCGGTTACCACGTTCGCCCGACCATGAGGATTCATGGTCTGAAATAAGCCAGCATGCGGCTGCAGTGAGGATGAGCGCGATGCGATTTTCTCTCTCGGAATGAGCCGCCCTAACACCTGGCGGGCTACCGCACTTGACGCGATGCCCTTCTTGCAATTCCAGCCCACGAAACTGAAGCTCGTTGATTGGAAGCGCTCGACCTTCGCCCGCGATCCACCGAAGGTCTTCGCTTGATCTCCAGATATGGGTGCCAAGTGGATGGCACCTTCTTTCAACAGAAATGGGAGTGAACTTTGATCAACGACATAACGAAGACGCAGTACATCAAGATCAAAACGCCCACGGAGATCCGGGCACTGATCGCCCCACCACTCCTGGTTCCGCTCGAGGATCGTCTCAGTCGAATTCGAAAGCCCCAAAATGAAGGGGCCGCACCCAGAAAAGGCAGCAGGTTGATCCGAGGTGGATGACGTAAACGAACCGGGCAAGACCGCGAAGGTAGTCCCAAACCGCTCGACATCTAAGTAGCCGGCGTTTTCAAATTCAAGATCAAAGACGTGCGAACTCACCACCTGAACATGGCGGATCCCGCGTACCGCGTCACTCTGTTTGCCTGGGAATTTGCCGGCTTTCAAGAAGTCGATCGTCCGCTTGATGTCGGCAGAGTCAAGGGGCGTCCCATCGGCGAACTTGGCTTCTGGCCGAAGTGTCCACCGAAAGGCCTTACCGACAAGTTCGGGCAACTTCGCGGCCAGGGCCGGAATGAGATTGGATGATTGAACATCGCGTTCGAGCAATGGCAAAGACAAGAATCGTTCGACGATCAGACTTGACCGAGCACTGCGATACTCAACGGGGCTTAGAGTGTCTGGAGGTGAAGGGAATCCAATGATGGCTTCCCTCTTCTCGTCAATGTGGGACTTCTTTGGCTCTGCTTCGCCGCAGGCAATAAGCGAGAAAACGAACAGGGTGGACAACACCCAAGTCGATATCAGCCTTACGTTCTTCATCTTGTAGTCGTACCCAAAAACGAATCGACTGTCGACCGGTTAATCTTCGACATCGAGAAGGTAGCGTTTCAACTTGTCATAAAGTGCCGTGCGTGAGATCCCAAGGAGTTTCGCTGCCGCCTTCTTTTCACCGGCAGCCCAACGTAGCGCATTGCGAATGGCGACAATTTCAGCTTCGGCCAAAGTCATCGGTTTGCTGCCCCGGAAATCCCAGATTTCTTGGGGCAAGTCGGTGAGGCGGGCTGTTTTGTTGGCCGACAGCAACACCAAGCGGTCGACAACATTGCGCAACTCACGGACGTTCCCAGGCCACGAGTATTCCATGAGGGCTTCCATCGCAGCGGCTTCGATGACTACATCCTCACGGTTGTTCAATTTCAGGAAATGCTCAACGAGTAAGGGGATGTCCTCAAGCCGATCTCGAAGCGGCGGCAGCTCAATTTCAATTTGTGAAATTCGATAGTAGAGATCATCTCGAAATCCTGGGTCCGTTTTGATTTTGCGATTGGTTGCAAAAACGAAGCGCACATCGATTTCATAATTCGTATTACCCCCGACTGGCCGAAGTGTCTTATTTTCCATGACCCGAAGCAACTTGGCTTGCACCGCCGCGCTAAGCTCACCGCATTCGTCCAAGAAAAATGTGCCGCCATCGGCAGACCGCAGGAGCCCAAGACTGTCCGTTGTCGCGCCGGTAAACGCACCTTTTTCATGCCCAAACAACTCGCTCTCGGCAAGATTTTCAGTCAGGGTTGCAGCATTGAGCGCAATGAATGGATTCGATGCGCGCGGTGATGAAGCGTGGATCTTCTCGGCCGCCAGCTCCTTGCCTGCGCCCGTTTCTCCGGTGATCAAAATCGAGAGTTCGCTTTGCCCAGCCCTCTTAAGTTGACTCTGAACCGTCGCAAGAGAAGCAGAACTACCAATGAACTCGCCGAAACCCGATCGCCTCCGGACGCGCTGTAATTCACCAGATTGCTGCTGCAATGCGCGTCGGGCCCGACTTTCACTCACAACCGAAATCCTTCGTTCAAGATCACTCTTCTGTGCTCGATGCGAAAGGGAGAACGCAGCGGATGCGATCTCGGCGAGAATCGACACAGCTGTGAGGTCAGATTCGGTAAAGGCCGCCGACTCTAACGGGGTATCAAGATAGAGAACGTGGTAACCGTCATCTGTCTCCAAAAGCGGAAAGGTTGCGATTGATCTCAAGCCCATGGCTCGAACGCTAGCTGCAAAACCGAAATCAGTGTCATCGGAAGCATCGGCAATCAAGATGGGCTCGCGGGCCTCGCGGCATCGCTTGAGAACAAGAGTGCTCAGTTGGGGATCGCCCTCAGCGCCCCCATTCTTCTCAGCGCGCGCGATGATGTCGAATGTCGAATCATCAGGGATTCGAACCACAAAGACTCGAATTGCTCGAGTGATATCAAGGACGTTGGCAACGACCCCATCAAGAATATCTCGAAGCGAAGCGTCTCGATTGAGATCACTCAAGATGTCAGCAATAACCCCCAGGATAACAGGAGTCCCTGCAGCGCTACCGACTCGGTGCCGGATTCTCGATTCAAGCAATCGCAAAGCAGGCAAAGCGACACCAGCACGAAACAGCGTCTTTTCCCTTGAGTTCATCTCTTTCTCCAATCGCTGACGCCAAATCAAAAGGCCTCTGACATGCTTTGAGGCCAGGTCATGTTTACCGTCCTCAAACCGCAACTCAACCGCTGCCAACTTGGCAACAAGTCGATCTGTAACTTTGGCTGATCTCAACCCGACCGAGATCAAGTGACGATCTCCCAAGTACTCATTGAAGCGTTGCACCAAAACCTGACGTGGATCATCGTCATGATCCAACCATCGGCGGGCCCTCCCGTAGCGACCAAGCAGCAGGTTCGTACTCACGAGAGCCTCTTTGGTCTTCTCAATCGCCGGACCGCTTGCTGTGTCCGAGAGAACTTCCTCAGCTCGTTCAAGGTCACGCTTCGCAGCCGTCACTTCGCCGGCCCCAAGACTTGAGATTCCACGGCTTGCTCTTGACATCTCAACTCTGATGGTATCGCCACAGGAAGCAAAGAGACGCATCGCCTCGCCAAACTCACGGGTCGCATCCAAGAATCTGCGACTACGACTAAGAGCAACACCAAGGTTGTTTACCACCGAAGCAATTTGGTCACTACTCCCACGTCGACGAAGTAACTGAAGGGCACTTCGCATGAGAGTGACTGCCGAGTTGAAATTGGCTACGTCTAAATCACAGAGCGCTAAGTTACCAAGAGCGGCTGCAACGCGACGGTCGTCTGCCAATTCTTGCCATTGCTTGGTCGCCAAGCGAAACAACTCGGTAGCAGAGTCGAGTTGGCCTTGGGCGCGCGCGACAAGCCCCATCATGGTCAGACAGCGACCGACGGTTTCCGGATCTAACCCCGCCAAATCCGATTCAGGAAAGTCGTTTGCTGCCGCTTCAACGTCACCGGCCAAAAGATGATAGTAAGCTCGATCGGCGCACAAGAGATGATGGTCATCCTTTGAGAGTTCTTCCGTAGGACAACTTTCTAAAACACCAATCGCTTCTTGGTTCTTGCCAGTCGTCGACAAAATTCGTGCTTTGAGAAAAGCCCGTGACGCGACGCCAATTTCTTCAACCACTTCAGCAGGGAGGTCATCAAGGAAGTCAATAGCATCTTGCGGGTGACCTGCCTGAAGATAGGACTTCGTGCACAAGATCGAAAGCGGACCGCGGCCGGGAAACCATGGCAATGCCGGCCGGAGAAAACGCCGGAGATGGGCCGAAACCGATTCGGGAAAAGCCGACAACAGCCAATGATTGAATCGTTTGTGCAATGCGATCAAGGCATTGCTTCCACGTTTGAGTTCATCCTCGATCGACCAAGATTGAGATCCAAATCCCGGGGTATTTTCTTGCAGAAGTTTGATCGGAGCGCGGTCGTCGTGTTGATCGCAAATCAGGCCGTTCTGTCGTAATTCCTTGAGAGCTCTATCAAGCACGGAATCTTTGAGGCCAGTCACTTGGGTGATCAAAGGACGATCTAAGAAATTTGCGTTTTGCTGTAGAGCAGCAACGATCGTCTTGGCAGGAGCACTCAGGTCAACTAAGGCTGTGCATTCGACGGGGTCAATCGCAGTCCCGATGGCATTGAGGTCTGCTGATAGGCCACCCCCCAACCGGCGCAAAACCCTCGTCGAACATGAAGCACGAACGATGCGATGGATCAGACCTCGCTGCCCCTGGGTCACATCGTGAATTCGCTTTGCGATCAAGACCAATTGTTCTGGTGCGTTGCGGCATTCGCGCGGGAATAGCACGCGAAGAAGTGCCTCGATCTTTGGAGACGGCCAATCATCAAGTCGAAATGGGCCACTTGTGTTGCTGGATGTGACTGCCAAAACAAAGGGAAAACTAACGTCGACTTGTGCCAATAGTTCACAACGACGAATCAACTCACGGCCTTGATGGCTCTCACTCGCTTTCCGTCCCAAAGCCAAGAAGACAGGGACATCGAGCCCGGTGAGAAGATCAAGAAAGACGGCAATATGATCGACCGGTTTTTCAGCATTCTCGATCCGACGTTTGCCTTCGAACCTCTTGGTCGCAACCCCTAAGTCAACGCCGGCATCGACGGCCAACTCCTTCCATGTCTCCAAGGGATCAAACCAATGATCGCGATAGGCACGAGCGATTGATTGGTTTTTGACTGACCAAACTTGAAGCGCAAGAAATTCACTGCAGCCACTATCGACCTTGCCTCCGACCTCTATGACCTTGACACCATCCGACGCCAAGGACGACTGAAGGGCAAGAGCAAAGCCGCCACTATTTTCATCGTCAGTCAGCTCAGGCAATCGCTCCGGAAGAGCAAGGGTCTCATCGGCAATACCGGGAGCATCAACAAGCCACGAGACTGCTTCTTGCCGTAACCGTGGATCGGCTAACTTCAGATTCGCAATGACACGAGTCACTGGATGTTTCTCATTTTCTGGATCGGCGGCATCACCCGCGCGCATCAGCTCTAAGGTGTGCCCAAGGGCATACCAATCGCAGGCTGCGGAAGGCCCTTTTCCGGCGAGAATTTCGGGAGCAACAAAGTCCGGAGTTCCGCCGAGATAGACGTTGTTGGTCAGGGCTGAAGCAAGACCAAAGTCAATCAGTGTCGCATGAATATGGTCGCCATCTCGCCTGATGAGAATATTGGCAGGCTTGATGTCCCCATGCCGCAAACCAATGACATGAAGGTGGGAAACTGCCGACATCACTTGAATCCCAATCGACAGCAATTCGTCGTATCGAAGCTTGCCAAGGAAATCTGAGAGTGGCTCACCTTCAATAAACTCTTCGACCAACACCACTCCTGCTACTTTTGGCTCATGGTATAGAGCGTGAACGCAAACGACATGACTATGGTCAACACGTGCTAACAGGTGATATTCGTCGTGGATAAAAGTGTCATTGCCCAAGGCGTGTTTCAATACGACTTGAGATCCGGCTATAACATCATCTGCCAAGAAGGCTTGGCCTTGCCCTCCCGCGCCAAGTTGACGCGTGATCTGATAGCGGCCAAACCGCATCGAATCAAAGGGGATAGGGCTTTCTGAATCGTCAGTCATGATTCACTACAAGCTTTCAGCGTGGACTCTCCTCGCAAGAAAAACACGAGGGACGCTCTCGATTGAATCAACGGTTCCTTGCGCGGGTCTAATACTGACGGCGCTGTCTCGTGCTCGGAATGTCGAGGGCTTTGCGATACTTGGTGATCGTTCGACGAGCTACGTCTACACCAAAACTCGCCTTCAGTCGTTTGACAATTTCTTCATCGGAAAGCGGAGCTTTCTTGTTTTCTTGGTCAATGATCTCTTTGACCCGCTGTTTGACGCTCGAACGACTCTCAACTCCACCATCCACACTCTTGGTCGCACCGCTGAAGAAGAACTTCAGGGCGAAGATCCCCCGATGAGTCTGCATGTATTTTTCTGATGTGGCACGACTGACTGTTGAAACGTGAATTCCAAGATCATCGGCGATTTGCTGCATCTTGAGCGGCGCCAAGTAGTGAGGTCCAAACTCCAAGAAGTCTCTTTGATAGTGGACGATTCGATTGGCAACTCGCATCAGAGTATTCTGGCGCTGTTCAATGGCGGAGATCAACCACCTCGCCCCTTCGACCTGCTTCCGTACTTGCTCCTTGTACTCCGTTGGCACTTCCTTGTTGCTGACGACTTCCTTGTAGGATTCGTCCACAACCAAGGATGGAAACAAGCTATTGGCTAAGCGGACTTCGTAGCCATTGGGCGTCCAATCGACAACGATATCAGGATAAATGTAGTGAGGCTCTTCGGCGACTGCGGTCCGGCCTGGCTGGAAATCTAACTGCATCAACTCGTGAACCAGCTCTTCCAGCTGCTCCAACGAGATCATCAGCGCTTTTGAGATCTTTGGCCGGCGGTTCTTGATGAGGTCTTCTAAGAACTCACCGACCAAGCGACGCTTCAGATCAACATTGGGATCAGTACGATCCAATTGGAGGAGCAAGCATTCTTCTGTTGAACGCGCACCAATCCCTCTTGGTTCCAATCCTTGGACAAGCGTTAACGCTGTAGCGATCTCGGTCTCGGTCGATTTCTCATGTTCTCTAAGCAATCGCTCCAGGTCGAGTTCGAGCCGGCCCTGCGTGTTGATGCCATAGATGAGGTCTTCACCAATGGCCCGAATGAGAGGATCGAGTTCCAAAAGATGAAATTGTTCGAGCAGGTATTCGTGCAGCGTCGGCCCAGGCCCGGCGGTGTTGTTCATCGCCTCCTGCTTGCGATCGCTGGCCTCATGGTTGATGGCGTTCTTGTAACGAGGAACCTCTTCGTCCCAATATCCTTGGGCCTCAAGAGCGCCTAGCTCACTGGCCCGTTGTTCGTCTTTTGCTGAACCATCGCCGGCGGCTGCAGCCGCAGCTTCGGCCTCAGCGTCCGGTTGAGTTGCCTCCCGTGGAGCAAGCTCCAGGTAGTCGTTGATATCGAGCTCTTGTTCGACAAGATTTTGCAGGTCCATACTAGCAAGCTGCAAGATCTCAATCGATTGAATGATCTGCGGAGCCAGCTTTAGCTGGAGGTCGAGTCGGTTGCTGAGCCTCAGTTCGAGAGCCATAAATCGTTACAGTAGCTAATCTTGGTTTCGTTGTCTGAAGGCGGGCGAGAGCCAGGAGGGAGCTCCCCGCACGTGGGAGCGCATTATACACAGCAAATGACTTGCCAAATAGAACAAAAAAGAAGGGCTATTTTCTTTCTGCCTCTTGACGTCCAGCAATAGCCTCTCTCAGCATTTCGACATTGGCGAACTCGATGCTGCCGCCGACAGGAATGCCCCGGGCCAGTCGAGTAACCTTGGCGCCAGTCGCTTCCAAATGCTCGCTGATGGTCAAGGCCGTCGCATCACCCTCGGCGTCGGGGTTGGTGGCAAGGATCACTTCTTTGATCTTGCCTTCGCCGACGCGCTGGAGGAGTGCGGCCGTGGTGGTGGTGTCGATGCCCTTGCCGTCGCTCGGGACCACCTTGCCGCCGAGGACATGATAAAGCCCGGTGTAGGCTCCAACTTTCTCGAGGGCAATGAGATCCCGCACATGCTCGACCACACAGACCAATGACTGGTCTCGATTGCGATCGGCGCAAATCCGGCACAACTCGCCATCGGTCATGTTGAAACAGATTTGACAGGTCTTGAGACGTTCTTTCACGTCACGAATGGCTCGCGCCAATGACATGGCCGAGTCTCGGTCGATCTTGAGAAGGTGATAGGCTAAGCGCTCGGCTGTCCGAGCGCCTATTCCTGGCAGCTTCTCAAACTCGGCGATCAAACGTTGCAATGGTTCGGCGAATTCAGGCATAGCTTATGACTTAGAACAGGCCGCCCATGCCGCCAGTGATTTTACCCATTTCCTCTTCGGACATGGCATTTGCTTTTTCGATACCGGCATTCACAGCAACCATGATCAGATCTTCGAGCATGCCCATGTCGTCTGGATCAACGGCTTCTGGTTTGATCTTGATGCCGACCACTTCAGTACCACCGTTAACAAAGACCTTGACCATGCCGCCCCCGGCCTCGGCTTCGACAATGCGCTCTTTCAGGCCTTCCTGAACTTTTGCCATCTGGTCTTTCATTTTCCGAGCTTGACTCATCAGCTCGGAAGGATCGAATCCTTTAGCCATCGGTTTTCTCCACATTCATGATGCCACCGTCAAAGTGCTCGATAAATCGGCGCACGGTGGGATCGTCGTAAACACTTTTCTTCGTCACAGGAACTCCACCCGGACCTCCTGCTACTTGAACAACACTCACCTTGAGATTCCAGTTGCAGTGAGCCTTAATTGCCGTCGAGATCATGCTCAAGGCTTCGGCTTTCGACAACTGTTCACAGAGAAAGGTATTTGATTGAGGCACATGCAAAAGCAGGCTGCTCGAATTGACTGACTCTAGATGAGCTTGATCTAAAGAAGATCCAACCATCGAGCTCGTATCTTTGACCCGGTCAATGATCTTCATCCAATGTTCACGCAAGGACTTAAGCGTGGGAGTCGCACTCGGTGCATCGATGACCCGCCGCATCGGCACTTTTTCCATGACCGCCTGCGCACCAGCATCCGCTCCACCGAACGCTTGGTTGCCAGCGTCTTCTCGAGGCGGACGAGGAGCCTGAGGGCTTGGAGGGCGCATCTCGCTTGGTGGCGTCTTCTTGGGCTCAGGAGTCTTTGGTGCCACGGGAGCCGGCCTTGGGGAAGCTTGCAACCGATCACGGGGAGCTTGCATCTCAGGCTGGGGCGTTGGCCGCGGTGCCGCGACCTTGGGGGCCAATTGTGGAGCCGGAGCCACCTGAATCTGAGGCGCTGGCGGCGGTGCCACTTTGCCTTTGAGTCGGGCAACAATTTCTTCAACGGGCAGCATGCCCGCAGATCGAGCTGCTTTTACACAGGTCAGCTCGAGTTGAACACGTTCATGGCCAGACCGCTTGATGTCACCACGCAAATTCAAGAACAACTTGGTGAGATAAAGGACCCGGTCCAAGGGCATTTGGGCTTCGAGCTCTTCAAAGACTGAAGCGGTGCGTCCGGCTTTTCGCCCTTCGGGATCAGCATGCCACACCATGTAGTCTCTTAACCATGAGGTGGCTGCGGCCATCAACTCTTGGGGATCATAGCCCGACCAAAATGCGGCTTGAATCGAAGCCAGGACTCCGGGCAGATCTTGATGAGCGATCGTACGCGCTAAGGACTCGAGGTGCTCTGCAGGCAAAACGCCGATGGCCCGTTCGAGGTCGGCCAATTCGATGCGTTCACCGGCATAGGAAACCACCTGGTCAAGGAGTGAAATACTATCTCGGAGACCACCTTCAGCTTTTCGAGCGATCGCCTCGAGGACATTCTCAGCACAATCAACATCTTCCCGCCCACAGATTTGCCGCAAGCGCGTGACGATGTCTTCCTCGGAAATTCTCCGGAACTCATGACGCTGACAGCGGGACAGGATGGTGTCCGGCAAGTTATTGGGATCGGTGGTGGCGAAGACAAATTTGACATGCGCCGGCGGTTCTTCCAAGACTTTCAAGAGTGCGTTGAAAGCCTGAATCGTCAGCATGTGGACTTCATCAATGATGTAGATCTTGTATTTGCCACGCGACGGGACATAACCAGCGCCGTCTCGGATGCCACGAATATCGTCGATACCACGGTTACTGGCCCCATCAATCTCAATGACGTCCATATCCTCGCCCCTGGCGATGGAATCACAGACCTCACAGGAGTTGCAGGGTTCCCCTTCGATCGCTTGGGGACAATTCAGCGCTTTTGAGAGAATCCGAGCCATGGAAGTCTTACCGACTCCTCGGCTTCCGCAGAGCAGGTAGGCATTAGCGACACGATTGGTCTGAACCGCCCTCTTCAGGGTGGCGGCGACGGACTCTTGGCCCACCACGTCGTCAAATGACCGTGGTCGATATTTGAGGGTAAATACCTCGTAGCTCATGGAATTCCTTGCTGCGTTATTGGTGACCGGAAGGCGATTATGCCAGGGCGGGGCCCCAATTTGGAGAAATAGCCCAGGCTGAGGGCACCAATTCGTCGAAACGCAGTATATATGAAAAAAGCGCCATCAACCTGGAACCCAGACCGTGCTACCTACGACACACAGCCAGCATCGCTTAGGGCTGCTCCAGTCAAGGCCTGACCCGTTTCGCGCGTGTCCGTTGTGCAGGGCACGGTCCAGGTACCGAGTTGATGGCGCCTAGACTCAAATTCGGCTCAAGGCCAATTTGGGGGCTATCCTATCGGGAATTTCCGGGCTCTCAAGAACTTGAGCAATTGAAGATTGGACCTGAGCCGAAATGGACCCCATAATTGGACCGTTCCTGAAACTCAGGCGCATATCACACAGGTTCCAAAGAAAGGACCTTTTGGCCATGAAGCACCGTCTACGAGGCATAATTCCAGTTTTCTTAATGTGGTTGGGATTAGCCCTGGCTGTGGCCGCCCCAGTAAGTCTTGGACAGAAGTCCCGTTCTTACACCCGAAATGAGAAAACTGGCATGTACCGATGGGCAGATTGGAAAGCCCTGCCCTGTGAGCGCTGCGAGTCTAAAGCCAAGACTGCCTGCGGAACCTGTAATGCGGGTCGGAAGAAATTGCCAGTCAAATGCGGTGAATGCCGGGGTAAAAAGAAGTCCAATTGCCGAGAATGCTTCGGAAACGGGAACTACATTGATCCATTTTTGACCGTTCAATGCGATCGCTGCGAAGGGAGAGGGGCCATCACCTGCTTCCAATGTGGCGCCAACGGCACCATCATGTACAACAACGGCAAGAAGGGTGCAAAGTGCAAAGTCTGCTCCAAAAAAGGCTACCTCAAGTGCTGGACCTGTAAGGGAAAGGGTCACCTCGACCTCATGCAGCCCGAGGGGGCAGGATATGCCCAAGCAACAGAGGCTCAATTGAAAGCAGTGCAAAGCAAACTCACGCCTGTCTTCTCGAAACTCGATGCTTTCACCGGTTTGAGACAAACTGAGAAGCAAGACAAGAACCGGCCGCCCGAAAAAGAAAAGACCATCTTTAGAGAAAATGATTACGAAGACGCCATGAAAGCGATGGCCGCGATCTTTCCCCAGTTCAAGACAGACATCAAGAAAACGAATTCCATGGGGCAAAAGTCCCTGAAGCACAAAGAACTGAAAGACTACACCAAGCAATCTGGGAAAATGCGCCAGCGATCAGCTTCAGCAGCCCAGTATTTTCTCAATCGGCATCTGAACATCATCAAAAACTCTCTGGAGATTTTTGACAGAAATCGTCGCCAAGAAGAAATGAACCGCCGCAGGAAAAAGAAGGTTGGCGGCGCCGGTGGCTAAAGCCGAGCCGAGTCCCACAGAAGAATGATCTAAATACTAAAGCGGACCGAGTTTGAACTCGGCCCGCTTTGGTTTGCCTACTCCAACGAATTCGACAACGCTGTTCGTAGTACTAAGGTGCTGTTACGCACGATGTACTTCCTTATTGCTCCCCTTTGTCGCAAATCGTCGAAAATCACCAATTTATCCTAAATAGTCTTCGGCGCACCCCTCAAAGCAAGCGTCTGCTCCCCAGGACCGGAATTCGTTTCTTGAACTGCAATTGGACAATTCGTGCTGTGAGCCGGGAATAAACGCTTCGCCGCCCGAATGTTCCGAACAGTTTGGCAAGAACCTCGAAGTTTATCGGGAATGCTCGGCTAAGAACCGCGTCAGAGAAATGATGCGTTTTTGAGCGGAGCGAATCTTCGGACGATTCGTTCTCCAAACATGAGTCGCACTTTCGCAGGTGTATTTCGACTCAAATGAGACGCCAGGGGTGGAACCGTGAACTCTGATACATTCAAGAACTACGACACAAACAGTTTTCGCACGGCATATTCCCGTGATCGCAGAAGTGGAACCAAGCGCAGCCTCACTGAGTACTTGGAACTTTTTCCGCAAAACGAAGTGGCGTTAGCGGAAGACTATGTCGCCTTCGAAAAAGACTGGTCAGAAACAAGTTCATCCCCCCACCCCGCAACGCAAAATTCTAATAGCCGCATCAACTCTGTCATTGGAGACTATCGCCTGATCGAAGAAATCGGTCGCGGTGGTCAAGGGCGAGTTTACTTGGCAAAAGACACAAGACTACGACGAAAAGTCGCTCTCAAGATCTTAGAAAATTGTGGCGACTCAAAAGACTTAGCCTTCGCTCGGTATCGCCGGGAGGTCGAAGCACTTTCCAAAGTGAATCACCCAGGCATTTGCCCCGTTTATGATGGCGGCATCATCGATGATCAAGCCTTCATTGCCATGCGCTTCATCGAGGGCGTCACTCTTCGCCAACTGATTCGCCCAGATGAACCTCTGGCCCATGGTGAAGAAAGTGACTTCTTCAGTCTTTCGAGCGTCGACGATCTGCCATTAGACGATACCACCGCCTTGCCAGGGTTTACGACGAACAACGAATCACTCGCCCCCAAGACTCGGCAAGACCTCGCACATTTCATCCAGGTGATCGAACGTGCAGCGCGTGCTCTCCATGCAGCACATGAAGCTGGCATCGCCCATGGTGACATCAAGCCTGCCAACATCATGATTGATGCCAACGGACGCCCCGTCCTGCTCGATTTTGGTTTAGCTAAGAACACGGACGAGGATTTTGCCGGGTTCACTCGAGCAGCTGGACTCCACGGCACGCCCGCCTATATGGCTCCTGAGTTGATCACCGGCAAGAAGGCAATTTCGAATCGATCGACAGACATCTATGCCCTCGGTGTAACGCTCTTTGAAAGCCTAACTGGAGCACGGCCATTCGTGGCTGCCAATCGTCAGGCGCTGTATCACGCAATTTTGGAAACAGAAGCGCCGTCCGCGACGTCCAAGAACTCGATCATCAGTCAAGAGCTGAACGTTGTGATTCAGACGGCGATCAACAAGGATCCAGCCAAGCGCTACCAAAGTGCTTTGGAATTGGCTGAAGACCTTCGACGAGTTCGCGAGTTTGAGCCAATTCACGCGCGCCCCGCCACCAGCTGGACACGCTTCACGCGGTGGTGCCGACGCAATCCCAGTTTAGCGGTCAGCCTTTCGGCAGTTTTCATTCTCTTGGTTTTTAGCTTGGGACTCACGACTCACTTCTTGCGCCAAGAAGAATCGCAGAAGCATGAGCTTGCCGGATTGGTCACGGACCTGAAGATAGAGCAGCGCAAGAAAGAATCTGCGATCACTGCGCTGAACCGAGAGCGACAAGCTAAAGAAGCATTCTTCGATCTTGCCGTCGAAATGCTCAACAAAGCGATGAACGTCAACCAAGCAAAAGCTCCTGAGAACTTCCAAGAAGCATTCAGCGCTGCGATTCGCACACAATTCGAACGCGCCAAATCGGCGCTCATGCCTCGCTTCGTCGGAACTGATGTCCCTGAGAACCTCGACCTGATTCTGCCTCGAGGCAAGACCTCGAATGATCGCCCCGAATTCGAATTTCGGATTCCAAGCAATGTCAAGAATCCGAAGGAGATTCTCCTGACGCTCAAAGACGGCCGAAATAACGTGAGCTTGTTGCCGATCACAGAATTCACCGTGAATGACAAGCGCGTCAAATTCGCCTTCCCCGGTAAGCAGGGTTTGAAAGTGGGACAGGCCTACCAATGGTCGATTTGTGTTGACGGCGAGAGTAGCCCTCATGTTCTCAAGGATGGTTCTACTCTCGATCGAGCGGCGTGTTTTACCGTCGCCAAAGCCGACCACCTTGTCCTTGGCAAGAGTGACGTAAGCCCTGCAGCCGATCGGAAAATTGACACCCGATTGAAGCAAGCCCAAGTGTGTTTGAGAAAATCGATGGCAACAGATGCCATCCGAATTCTTGAAAAAACCCCGGCCGACGGAAACAGGCGTCAACAAAGACTTCGGACGTTCTTGCTTGGTCGGGCTTATGCCGCAGTCGGTGATCGCGAGAAAATAAAAGCACTTCGCGAATCAAACGCGCCCCAATAAAATACTTTCCCGAGCTCTAGGCCAGTTTTTGCGAGCTGGCTCCTTTTTCCTATGAGCGATTGAGGTCTCGGCCATAGCCGAGACCTCTTTTTTTGGATTGACCGTCCTAACCGGGATTCCTTGGTTTAAGATCCCTCTTCCTTGAATCATCTCTGGCGAGTGAATCCATGCTTCGGTTTCTTCCGTTTTTTCTCCTATGCTCCTCTCTGTGCGCCCAGACATGGCCCGAAGAAGTCAACTTCGCCATTGATCGTGGTATTCAGCACTTGTTGACCTATCAGAAAGAAAACGGAGCTTTTCATGCGCGGCATGCTGGTGGTTATCCGACAGGGGAAACGGCTCTCGCGACTTACGCCTTAGTAAAATCAGGTTTGGTCTTGGGAGACCCTGCGGTTGAGAAGGCAATCAATTACCTGATCAAGAACGAGAAGTTTGAGCGCACTTACAACGTCGCTACCTTTATCCTTGCCCTCGATGCTTTGGGCACCAAACAATATGACAGCCACATTCAGAAAGCCGGAGCGTGGATCGAAAAGACCATCGATCGAGAAACCGACTTGTGGACCTACCCAGTTTCTCCAAGCAACAAGGTTGACCTTTCGAATACGCAATTCGCTCTTCTCGGATTAAGCGTTGCTCGAAAACATGGTCTCAAGGTAAGTCGAAGTTTGTGGATGAAAGTCCTCGATGCCGTAGCCGAATCTCAAAATGAAGACGGGGGCTTCGGTTATCGCGGCGACCTTCGCCCTCATTCGTCTGGTGCCATGACGACCGCTGGCTTGACAATTGTCCACTTGATCGAAAAAGAGCTGGGTAAGAAGAAGACGCCCCGTGTCATTCAGGATGTAAAAGATCGTGCTTGGGCATGGCTGGACAAGGTATTCACGGTTCGTGGAAATCCCAGCCGAGCCAATGGCGTGGTCGAACACGAATATCCATTCTCAAAGACTCATCCGTACTACAACCTTTACTACCTCTATGGGCTCGAAAGAATCGCGGCCTTCAATAGCCGTAAGGAAATTGGTGGGCGAGACTGGTATCGCGAAGGTGCCCTCTTTTTGTTGTCACAACAAAAAAGCAATGGCAGCTGGAAGAACATCGACAACACTGCCTTTGCTCTCTTATTCCTACGCCGAGCAACATTCAGTGGCCTGGCAGGTCGCAACCCACTGGCCGGTGATTCAGGTCCGATCAAATGGCAATGCTCTTTCGCAGAGACCGCTCCTTCAGATTGGTTCAAGCCGAGCTTCGACGACGGCCCATGGCAGTCTGCATCTGGTTCCTTCGGCACGAGAAATTCGACCAATGGCGCAATTCGCACGACTTGGAATGGTCCCCACATCAGGATCCGTCGGACTTTCTCCTTAGTCGAAGAAGACATCAAGAACTTCAATCTCTACGTTCAACACGACGACGACTGCTCGATCTGGATCAACGGCATCAAAGCAGCAGAGATGGGCTACTTTTCAACCGACTACATAACGCCAACACTTTCCCCCGAGGCACGAGCGTCGCTTAAGAAAGGTGAGAACCTTCTTGCCGTTCATTGTCGTAATCCAGCTGGCGCTGGCATAGTCGACGTCCAAATCGTTGACGTCGGCATGCGCACCAAACGTAAAGACCTTCTGCCAGAAGAACGAGCAAAGCTGTGGTGGCGTAACCCCCCTTACGACGGCGTTCCATTTATCGAGCGTTGGGCCGTTCTCGGGCCTCTTCGCGACCCGGATGACGCCCTTTTGTTTGAATCGCTCTTGCCGGACGAAAAAGCAGCTGCCAAACCTGGCACTTCTGGCAAAAAGGGGAAATGGCGCGAGTTATGGACACGTGGTGGATTCGTCGATTTCGGCGCCACACTCAAGGTTAAAGACAAATCGATCTACTACGCCTTCACCTGGCTCGAAGCGAAGCGCGACACCAAGGCAGTGCTCCGATTTGGCGGTGATGATGGCTACCAAATATTCTTCGATGGCAAGCTGCTCGTGTCTCATCATGGCATTCGGGCGGCAAAAGCCGACGAGGTCTCCTTACCCATCATCCTGCGTAAGGGAATGCATCGTTTGTTGGTCAAGGTTGGCAATGGAACAGGCGCCAGCGGCTTCTATTTGCGGATTACAGATCGTGAAGGAAAATCACCGCGGGACATTCGCCCCCGGCTCAAGCCTAAAGGTGCCGACTTGGAGGCTGAGGCCCGGGCTCACCCCGACTTCTTTTCTGCGAAAGAGCTATTTGGCCAACTCGAACCCGACGATTCTCCAAAGCTCGACTTCCGTGTCGCCAAGCAGCTCAAGCGCCTGACGATCACGGGAAGTCCCATCGGTTTCCCTCAGTGGCAAAGCAAGAGCAGTAAGTCACCGTTTCCGTCGCCTCCACCGGGCGGTCGAGGCATGGCTGGTTTCCGGTGGTATGAGAACACTCCAACCAGAATTTTCCGGATCTTGAACCTCCCCAATGGCAAGCCCCGCTTAACGGCTCGCGTTGCCTTCTCGCCTCCTGTCCTCACAACCAAAGCCGCTACCAGTATCGGCAAAAAACCAAAACCACCGACAAAAGACTATGACCCAAAAGCCAAGGTCCGAATCAGGATTGGCGTGTGGCGCAGAAACATCAGGTGGCTTGTTGATCGCGAGCTATCCGTCTCCACCGATCCCAAGAAGATCTGGTTAAAACTGAACGCATTGCTCAGCAGTTTTGGCGGCCAAGAAGTTCTTCTCGTCATTGAGCTCAGCGGAACTCCCGGCGGCACTCTATGGTTCGATGACCTGACTCTGAAGAATCGCTAATCGGTCATTCCACATTTCCCTGGCTTTTTGCGAACGGCCTCACTTCGCGCACCCTCGGGAAGAAGACTCCGTCCATTTTGGCAACGACAAGACGGATTTGGTGCGCTCAAGCGTGTTACTGATGGGATTGGGCGGTCGAATGATTTGACACGACCTGCTTGAGCCAGGAGTTGGAACAAGGTGAGCAAGGCCTACTTCTTATCGAGGCGGATAATGAAACCCTCGCGGATCTCACCGGGAAGAAGTTCTGGGAGTTGAATGATCTTGGGGTGGTAACGCCCAGAAGGATCGCGCACATGCAAGGTCTTGCCTGAGCCTTCAACGCCCTGAATTTCGAATCCGTTACCATCCTCACTGATCGATGAGCTGAACACTTCCAACCACTGCAAGACGTTTGGAGGATTCACTATGAGCCCCATCGATTCGAGGCCCCGTACCGCCAAACGGCAACGATTCTCATCCATGGGTACTTCCTTTCGCCAACCAAATGCTGTCGTCGGGATCTGGGAAGCTACGATCCAAAGTCGACCCAATTCACTCGACACGCTGAGTTCGGGTTCAGCGACGTTTTCGCCTTTTTGACCGCCAATGACTATGCCACGCAAGATCGCTTGAGGGCTTAACTCAAGGGTGACATTGGTAGCACCACCCTCGAAGTTCTTGGGCCCCACCTTGGCATATCCGAATCGACGCCAAGTAAGCCGAATGTTCTTACCTAAGGGCAATCCAAGCAATCGGAAGCGGCCACTAAAATCGGCAAAGGCTAACGCCTCGACACCATCCACCGCATTGCCCGGAGAGAATTTGGCCTCGACGCGCGCAAATGGAACAGGCTTCCCCTTGGGGTCAAGGACTCGACCTTCGATCGAGCCCGCGTCACGCAGGCCTAAGTCCAGGACGTGAACGCTCCCCTGTTCGAGGCGGATGCTCGCTAAGGGTTGCCTTGCGCTGAAAGTGGCGTCAATCCAACCTTCGACCATAGATGGTGCATGCGAAGCGATGAAGAGATCACGCCGAGTTGTTCCGCTCAGTTGAGTCATCTGGGGATTCAAAGCCGCCATATTCGGCCCGTCGTTCATGTAAATCGTCGTATCGGCAAGATCCGGCTCTGGAGTCGTAAAGCGGACAACAACCATCGCTGGCACTTTCTCGATAATGACCGTGCCCTCGGTACCCACCGCGAAGAACTGAGAAACCGAAACCCCAAAACCACTTTCGCCAGCCTTGACCACCCAATTTTCTTGGTCGTCAAGCTGTGGTAGATCTCGAAATTCGAATTCTCCTTGGGCATTGGCTTGGGTCACCCGCACATGATCGAATCCCATTGCTTGGGTGTCTTCGATCCAACCGACAAGGTTCTGACTTGACTCCGGTTTCACATGATCCTCCACCTTGAATCGCCCTTGATAGAGAGCGACAGCAAGGTCCACTGAGTCGTAAAAGTAAGGATCAGGAATGAAAGAACCAGCACCTATTTCGATATCAAAATCGAGGCCGACCTGGGTTTCCGGGCCGTCAGAAAAAAGGACAACAGTGACATGAGCTGCAATGGCGTCATCTTCAAGAATGACCTTTCCGTAGACTCGGGAGTCGCCTCCAAGCCCCGGCTTTTCGCTTTTCGGTGAGACAGCTTTCGTGTTCTTCTTCGAACTCGCGGGAGCATGTCGTTCCGGCAGGTGATGCCCGGTGGTTGGGTCTAATAGAGTTAGATCTCTGTCGATCGGCAAGAACTCATCCTCAGACTCACTCCAAGCGAGCAAATAGAGCGCGGCCAGAACAAGGGCCGAGAGAACGATCAAAGAGAGTATTGCGATTCGATTCAAAGGAGGAGGTCCTGGCCTTTTCTTTGAACGGCCCTTGTGGGTGACTTAACCAAACTGATTTTCACCATAGCACAGCACTCTATGCTTAGAACTGGTAATAGAGAAACGGCACGTGTTGGGCTGCCATCAGCATCATCAAGGCAAAGAGAAAACACGGAATAATCACGACTAAGTCCCAAAGTCGTGTTTCTCGTTCATGGGTTTGCTGCCAAGAGTTCTTGGCGGCAAAGACGATCACGAAGCCCACGATAAGCTGCCACGTGTGGATTTTCTGAGTGACCCAATAACCATCATCGACGCTGCCCCATCCATGAAGGCCGAACATGCCTTTGAAAATGGCAAGGGCGGCGTCCATGCTTGGCGCTCGAAAGACAACCCAGGCGCAAACAACCAAAAGGAAGGTCCAAATAACTTTCGCGCGTTCAGGCAAGCGTCCCAGAACCCGCCCGCGACACAACCGTTCGATGGCAAGAAAGCCGCCGTGAATGGCGCCCCAAATGACGAAGGTCCATTGGGCTCCATGCCACAAGCCACCAAGCAGCATCACGATCATCAGATTCAGATAAGTGCGAAGAGACCCCAATTTGTTACCGCCCAAAGGGATGTAGAGGTAATCACGGAGCCAGCTTGAAAGTGTCATATGCCAGCGCCGCCAAAAGTCGGTAATGCTGGTTGCTTTGTAGGGCGAATTGAAATTGCATGGGAACGAGAAGCCAAAGATGAGGCCCAAGCCAATTGCCATGTCTGAGTAGGCACTGAAATCAAAGTAGAGTTGGAGGGCGTAAGAGAACGCGCCAATCCAAGCTTGAAAGAACCCCGCGTCTCCCCGAGCAAAGACTTCGTCGGCGATGACTCCCACGCCATCGGCAATGATCATCTTCTTGGCAAAACCCATCATGAAAAGTCGGCAACCAGTGCCAAACTTCTGGAGCGTATGAGTGCGCTTTACAATCTGCTCAAAGATGGCGCCATAGCGCACGATCGGCCCAGCGACGAGCTGCGGAAACAAAGCGACATAGGCCGAAAAGTCGAGAATGTTACGGACAGGTTTCGCATGCCCTCGATAGATGTCAATGGTGTAGCTCATCGACTGGAAGGTGTAGAAGGAAATGCCGACTGGTAGAACGAGGCGTTCCCAATTGGAAATTTCGGTCGCGCCAAAATTCGGCACGAGAAACTCATTGTAGTTGGCCACGATAAAGTTGGCGTACTTGAAGTAACCGAGCAGGCCGAGATTCGTGGTGATCGAAAATAGTAACCACAGCTTCGGACGCCGGCTCTTCTCCTTACCGACCTTGAGTCCGCAGATGTAATCAATGATCGTTGACGTCATCATCAAGAAGATGAAATCAACGCGCCACCAACCATAGAAGACGTAGCTCATCAGCGTGAGCCAACCCATTCGGACCGAATTGGGAGCCTTGATCAACAGAAAATAGACACCGATAGCGAGCGGCAGAAAATAGAAGAGAAAGATCTCTGAGGTAAATACCATGGTTCAGTTTCTACGCTCGTTTGTCGTCAAGCTCACTGCCTGTGTCCCACGCCTCATCTGCGGCGAGTCCATTCTTCGAAATTCGCTTGGTCGCCTGGATGCTTCTGGGCAAATTCGACGAGGATCTGACGAGTCCAAGGGATCTCACACAGAATGCGCCCCAATTCGTTCCAATCGTTGGCGAAGCATTGACGAAACGGAAACTCGATCACGACGACTTTGAGTTGCGGTAGTTGATCCATACTTTTTAGGATTTCGACCAAACCCTTGATCGGGCCACCACCATGAATCGCGCGATCATGAACGGTCGTTTGTAGCTGCCAACTGAGCGATCGAGCCAGGTTCGCTTTGCCTTTCATCCGATCACCGTATCGTGAGCTAAAACTCGTTCCGGCCAGCGCGACTTCAGCATCTTTGAGGACGTTGAGTTTCGCGTGGGGATACTCCTCCCGTTCCAGTTCGAAGCGGAATTCAGGACCGCAATCGCGATTGGTGCGAAAACCCATCAGGTAGGCTGCGTCCGTTGTGTGCTGGCGAGCGACAATCTCAACCTCCGATGGATCGCCGACCCGATCCTTCATGGTGGGCAAATCTTGACGAATCTTGGCAGCAACCATGTTCGATACTTCTTTGATGCCAGCAGGTGCCAAGTGCGTCCCCTTCTTGAAGAAAGGGAACTCACCCTGGCCGATGAGTTCACGCAGGTGTGGACGCATATCAATGGCATTTACTTTGTGGCGACGACAGGCGTCCATCAGCTGTTCCCAAACCGGATCGACAAAACCGTCGGCCTCACGTTCATGACGGCCGCGAGGTAGAAACTCCGAGCAGAGACTAGCCTTCTTTGGGATCGTCACAACGACCGTCTCAACGCCTTTCGAGCTGAGGCAAAGCTGGACCAACTCCAACATTGCTGCCATGCCCTCGATTCGAATTTGGGTTTCTGCTTGATTGTGAATTCTGGCCACGTGATCTAAACCGCTTTGCCAGAAAACCCACCCGTCGCTACCCCGAATCCATGGCCTGCGAAAAGTCTCGAAGCTGGAATAGAGTACTTCGTTGCCCACGGCCGTGAGGTAGCGGCTAAAAAGAGTCTCCTTCATGTGCTCATCGACAGCACGAGCGTAGGAGCCATCAATCAGAGCACTGTTGTCCTTCGGGCTAACCAAGTGGGCCACGGGCTTGGTAGCCCAGCCTAGCCCCGAATCACTGGCATCCTTGGCGAAAGTGCTTTCCAGAAATCCTCTCGTCAAATGAGGCGCAAGGAGGACAAGGATGAAAACAGCGACGAAAATAGCATTCGCGATTTGGTTGCGCCTCAGGCCCATCTTTGCTTTCCCTTCTCATGTCTGAATAAAGTAGCTGATCCCCGCCCCATCCTACATGGCATCCTGTCCATGTCGAGATTGGGATTCCCCAACGAATCGGGGGAAATGCATGGCCCGCCTCTTGCCAACGAAGGCTTCCACTGCTTTGATCACCCAGGATAAGTGCTATCTATTAGAGTACTGTCCTATCCAAGCGAAGATCGAGGTTTGCATTGAGAGTTCGTACGAACACCCTGAAATATGTGGCTGGCGTAGTCTGGATCGCAATCGGCGTCATGCTGGCCAGTCGCGGCTTTGCCATGATGTTCGGTGAACGGCCGGCGTCCGACCCCTTAGACCCGTCTGTCGCAGTCACAGCGATCCTCATTGGCCTTACGATTGGATTCCTCAAGGGAACATTCATCTTGTCACGAACGGCAAGACGTAACATCCGTCGCATCAAGGCACTGAGCGCCCCTCGTGTTTGGAACGTGTTTTCCCTCACCTTCTGCTTCGTCATCCTGTTGATGATCGGTTTGGGTAAACTGCTGCGGTCTGGTGCTGAGAAAGGCATGCTCGGGGGCTACACCGGTGTTGGCGCTCTCTATGTTGGTATTGGCGTGGCGCTGGCTGTTGCCGCCTATGTTTACTTCGCCTCTGACCGCAAACCCATGCTGCTCAATACCGATGATCGCCCAGAGCCCTACACGCGAAAAGTCGGCGTCCTGCTGGTCAACTTAGGAACTCCTGATTCGCCGTCGACAAAAGACGTAAAACGCTACCTGGCCGAATTCCTCAGCGATGAGCGTGTCATTGAAGTCAACCGCGGCGTGTGGGCCTTCGTCCTCAATGTCATCATCTTGCCATTCCGCAGTCCGAAGTCGGCCCGGATGTATCAGAAGATCTGGCATGACGACTATGGCTCCCCACTGCTCCACTTCAGCAAGATGGCGGCTGATGGCCTGCGGCAAAGATTAGATAGCGATCGCTTCGAAGTCGTACTTGCGATGCGTTACGGCAGCCCAAGCATGCGACACGGTATTGATAAGTTGGCAGCCTCTGGCTGCGAAGTCATCCAACTTCTGTCGATGTTCCCGCAATACAGCAACACCACCGTTGGCACCGTCCAAGCTGAAATGGCTCGCTTGATGGTTGAGAAACGCGACCAAGTCAAGATGCACTGGCTTCCATGCTACTGCGATCACCCCAAGTACATCGACGCCGTTGCCCAAACGACTCGAGAGGCTCGTGGCGACCGTCCTGTCGATCTCACGATTTTCAGTTTTCATGGAATCCCGGAAAGCTACGTTAAGAAGGGCGACTCCTATCTCGTTGAATGCAAGCGAACAGCCTGGGCCTTGGCTGAGGCTCTTGGGTTCGAAAGAAATGAGTGGGAGCTGATCTTTCAGTCACGCTTCGGCGACGAGCCGTGGCTGCAACCGTACTTGGACGAATACACCGTTTCGATTGCCAAAGAAAAACCACGCATACAAATCGTGCTGCCCGGCTTCACCGCCGATTGCCTTGAGACCCTTGAAGAAGTTGCGATCAGTTTACGCGAAGACTTTGAGGAAGCTGGTGGCGAACTGATGATCGTGACACCGGCCTTGAATGATCACCCGGCTTGGATCGAGACGCTCGAGAGCATTGTTCTTGAGAACGCGCCGCCCGCATCGTGAATGATGGAGACGACGGCACGTGGATGACTTAATCGCCACCTTGATTGCGATGGAGACACTACCCCGCGCATCGTTGTATTTCGTCGTTTTCGTCACTTTGAATGCCCTATTTGTGCCGGCAACATTCTTGAGCGTGGCCTCCGGTTTTCTCCTGCCCCTGCCCGTGGCGATCCCCCTCGCCATGTTCTCCCGCAGCTTCACCGCATTCACTTGTAGCTTCCTGTCCCGCTATTTCATCCGCGACTTCGTCCAGAAGAAGATAGGCAATTACGCAAGAATCCAAGGAATCGAGCGAGCGCTCAGTCGAGAAGGTTGGAAAGGGGTCATACTGCTCCGGCTTTCCCCTATCTTCCCATCGGGGCCGTCGAACTATGTCCTGGGCGTGACGTCCATCCCCCTTTGGTCCATCGCACTGGGAACCTTGGTTGGAACTTTTCCGAACACAATCTTGTGCGCAATCGCCGGCGCGGGCCTGGAAACTCTGACTCAGATTCGGAAATTTCAAGTTTTGGGATCGACCTATGGGCCCTGGCTCTTGGGGCTGGGCGTCGTCGCCACGATCGTGTTGATTTGGCAAATCAGGCGCCGGATCCAGCGATCTCGTTAAATCCAAACCAGCCACCGAAAATGGCGACAAAAAAAAGCCACGAGCATTAAACTCGTGACTTTAAGTGCACCCGCCAGGATTCGAACCTGGAACCGCCTGGTTCGTAGCCAGGTACTCTATCCAGTTGAGCTACGGGTGCTCGCGTGGGCGCAATTTAACGGGGGGGCAAATGAGACTCAACACCCAGGCGTCGAAATTTCCAAATCTTCGCCAGAATTGCCATTTGCGCTCTCTGTGACCGGATTTGCGCCCTTTGATTTCTCCGCAGGTGCCTCGATTTCCTCGAAATCCAAGCGATATCGGCGGGCCATCATCCATCGAATGGCAAAGAGATCACGAAAGGCGCGAAAAACTCGATTCCACATGCCGTACTTGCTGACCCCGGCAAATCGAGGCCGATGCTTCACTTTGACCTCACATGTGGAAAAGCCCTCCATGCGCGCCAAAGTGACAAAGAAGCGATGCATACCGGTGTAGAGCTTGAAGCTCTCTACAACTTCACGGCGGAATACCTTGAGTGGACACCCTGTGTCGCGAACATCCGATTTCGTCAGTCGGTTACGAACCCCATTGGCGACCGCCGTCTGCAATCTCTTAAACGGCGTGTCTTTCCGTTGCCAGCGCCAGCCGTGCACAAGATCAAACTCCTTCGTCTTCTCAATCATCATGGGAATGTCTTGTGAGTCGACCTGAAGATCGCCATCCATCATGACGAGAAGTCGGCCTAAGGATGCCCGAAAGCCGGCTTCAATGGCAGCGGTTTGGCCGGTATTCTGACGCATCGACAAATGCCTGATAATTTGAGGATGTTGGCGAACATTCTCTGCGATGCGCTGGGCAGTGGTATCAGTAGAGCCATCATCGATCAGTAACACTTCGAAGTGGGCGGTGATGCCGGCCAAGACCGGTAGCAGCTCGTCGAGCAAAGGCTGGACGTTGTCTTCCTCGTTGAAGAGAGGAACGACGACTGAAATTTCTACGGCCGTCACTTGCTGGCTCCCTTGGTTAGCTTGACGAGATCATACCATCTTTTCGAACCAACTCTCTGGCTGTGAACGACGACGTAGTCCGTCGTACCAAATCGCGGCAGCGCTTCACGGTCCACCTGCCTGATCAAAAGGAAGCGCTTGCTGTTTTGCTTCATCCAAGTAGCGGCCTCAACGTCTGCCAGATTTAGGAGTTCAGTTCGCCTCTCGTCCGAGTCCTCTTCAGCCTGAAGAGTCGAAAGATCACCAGTCAATTCTGGCAGATGGCGATCCAAGTAAAAAAGAAGACCTTCGTCGGTATGGCGGAAAATGGCGAGCTCTCCGGGCCCCACGATGCGGTTGATGTTCTGGGCAAGGTCCTGACGTGACCGAGACGCATCGAGCCACGGTGCGCCATAGCCGAATGCTAATCCAAGGGTTATGGCCAGTACCAGGGCCATCAGGTCAATGGCATAATCAAGTTTCCGGCGAATCAGCAGCCCCAAAACACTCAAACCACCGGCAGCCATAGCAAGGGCAATGAGACGAAAGTCGGATTGAAAAGCGGACCAGAACATGTCCCTCGGAACGGGCAATTTGAGGCTTTCCCAAGTGGCCGCCAGATCAACTGTGAACTTACTCTCGACCAGTTCCTTAACCCCTTCGATCACCGTCGAATCAACACATCCAATGAGGACGATCGATCCGACCATGAAGAACAGAGTGGCCAATAAGAAGAGAACAGATGAAGCCAAAAACTTTTGTGTCTGTCGAGCTTTCACATTCACAGCTGCAGCCATGGCGTGGCCAAGCAAGATGGCAACAGGGGCACAGAATATGAAGGTGTAGACGCTCCGCTTCCCCGGAAACAAGGACTGCAAAAGAAGGAAGAAACAAATCCAAAGGGCGGAGAACCCACATAGCCGACGGCCTTTCTCGCCGAGCAATCCGCGTACATGGCGAGAGCAATACAGGGGCAAGAACAAGATCCATGGAGCCCAAAAAGCGGGGAGCCTGCGGAAGTAAAAGTGCCAATTTTGTTGATGTGCGAGACCGTTCCTGGCGCGGTCCAATACATTTCTTTGGAGTAGGTCCTCGCTCACATAAGCGAAACCGTGAGTTTGGGCAGCCCAGAACATCCAACAGAGAACGGGCAAAAGAAGAAAGCAGCCGCCCCACAAGCACGCACTCCCAAAACTGGCACCTTCGGCTCTTTCGGGTTTGCCGAAATAACGCCAAAGGAGAAGCAAAGGAATGACCAGAAGTGCGAGCGGGCCTTTCACCAGAATCGCGAACCCGAGCCACAGGCAGGCTAAGGCCAAGAGCTTCGACCGATTCTCCTCAAGCGCCTTGAAACCGGTCAGGGCGGAGAGAGAGATAAAGGCGGCAAATAGGAGGTCGAGTTGAGCATAGCGAGCTTGCCAGGCGAAACTCCATGTCCCTAATAGCGCCATGCCCGACAGGAATCCGGCATGAGCTCCAGTCGCCTTGGCGACCACCATTCCCACCAAGACAACAAGGCAAAGTGCGGCCCAAATAGAAGGGAGACGGGCCGTGCCCTCGTCAACACTTCCTCGAAACCAAGCGGCCACTTGCACACCCCAGAAATAACCAGGTGGCTTGTCGCCATAAATCTCCTGATTCAGATGCGGCACAGCGTAATCTTGGTTACGGAACATTTCTCGAGCAACACCGGCATAGCGTGCACCATCAGGTGGCCAGAAATCACGCTCTCCTAGCCCTGGAAGGGTGCACAGAAGAGTTATGGCGAAGAGTGCAATGCCGATAAAACGCATTTTGGATGTCGGTTCCTAGTTCCGAGACCGACCCCAGTGGTCGCCAGGGCCATTTTGTCATCGGCCAGGGTCTCGGTAAAGAGCCCCTTTGTGCTATAAAACCACTGTGTGTCCGAGTCAGGTCAGTCGAAATTCCCGAAGAAGATCCCTGGTATCAACGACCAAGCTACACAATTCGAAGACCTCGTGACACCTCAGCTGGACGCCATGCTGCGGACCGCTCAACGTCTGACTAAAGACGCCAACGACGCTGAGGACTTAGTCCAAGATACGATGCTCAAAGGGCTTCGATTCTTCGATCGCTTCCAACCTGATAGCAATTTTAAGGCATGGATTTTCAAAATCCTCATGAACGCCTTTGTCAATTCGTACAGAAAGAAGAAGCGACAGGGACCCACGGTTGATATGGAAATTGCCGCCGAGATTGTGGCGGAAGAACCTCTCGACCCATCCAGCGAAGTCGGTTTGGAGCTTCCTCAGCGGCAAGAGGCGATATTTGAGCAAATCGATGAGCGCATTAAGCAGGCGCTCTTGGATCTCCCCGAACACCTCCGCATCGTTTTCATGCTGAATGTCTTGGAAGATCTCAAGTACCGAGAAATCTCCGAGATCTTGGATTGCCCAGTCGGCACGGTGATGTCTCGATTGTTTCGTGCCCGCGGCATGCTCAAGGAACGCCTGGCCCATTTTGCGGAATTGGCCAGAACAACAAATACGACGGGAAAAAGACCATGAAGCACAGCCCTGCTCGTCGTGACAAAAGTTCCACACCCCTTCGGGGATGGCATGCGGCAAACAGCTTGATTGAGGTCGCTGAGTGGGATTTATTGCGGAAAATCGTGAATAAATTGATCTTCCTCCACAGATTTTTCGATTTTTGGAATATGGAAGGTTCAAAAGAACTTACAGGAGTGAGCTTGGCTCCGTGTCCTGTTGTGATGACAACAAGACACACGTTGTTGCATGATTCGTCCGCCCAGCTCGTTGCATTCGAGGAAAAACCGTGACCCACGACGACTTCTTAGAATTAGTCTATTCATACATGGATGGAGAGCTTGACGACGCCCAGCGTCATGAAGTCGAGGTCTATTTGGAATCCTCAGAGGAAGCCCAGGCTCTGGTGGAATTCGAATCACGATTCCAAGATACAAGCCGGGATCTCTTGAACGAATCCTCCGACATGGTCACGAAAGGCCGTATTCTGGCCCAATTCCGCAAAGATGCCGGGCTCAGCACACAAGGATCTGTTGAAAGCAAGCTCGATCCGGCTCCAAGTGGCGGTCAATCGAAAGTTCTCTTGTTCCTCAAGAAAACGTGGCAAATGCCTATCGCAGCAGGAATTATGTTCCTTGTCGCATGGATGAGCGGAGCCTTCGACAACAGCCGAGGTCTCCGGCCCACAACGATTCCAAGTGACGCAAATAGCGCCTCAACCCAACTGATTGATGTCGTTCGAGTCAGCGACTCACGTTTTACAAAACTCCTTGTTGAGAAGTCAAAAGACCATGATTGTCGCTATGAGTGCGTCAAGCAGAGTCTCAAGGGACAAATCGGCTCCGCATTCTTTGCTCCAAACTCGACCACCAACCGCGACGATCGTCGAGCAACGGTGGCGAAATTGGCCTCGGATTGCATGAAGCAAAGCGTCAACATCCCGTGTTTGCCCGAGAGATTTGAGTTGGTCGGTGCCCGCCGGACTGGGCTCGAATTCAACGGCAAAACGATCGAAGTGCCGCATTTGATCATGATGAGTGAGGACGAAACCCTCTCCGTCTACGTGATCTGTGACTCTCAATCGGCTGAAATTGCCAAGGGCTTGCACGAGATCGCCAGCTCCAAGACCAAAGAATCTTGCCTTCTTGGCTGCCCTCAACGGGGCGTCATGGTCCGCAAGTGCAATGATGTTTGGCTCGTGCTTATCTCAAAGATGGCCTACAAGAAGCTGAAAGTTCTCGCTGAAGAGATCTAAGAGCCCACTGCCCTCCCCCCATCAAACCACCTTCTGAACCAGATTTGTGATTTTGGGCCAAAGAGCCGATAATCCGCCATCATGGAAAACGGACCACCCCACAGCCAAACCAAAGTATGCCTCTACGGCGCTGGACGTTGGGGGCGAAATTTGGCCCGATGTTTCCACAAACTTGGCGTCCTTGTTGCTGTGGTCGACCCGTCGAAGAAATGCCGCCGATTCATCACCGAAGAATACGGCATCCCGGCTTTCGCCATAGATTCTGACATGCCAGAGATCTTGGCCTCAGAGATCAATGCAGTGGCCATCGCCACTCCAGCGGCGACTCACACTTATCTTGCAATGCGATCGATGGATCTGGGGCGTGACGTCTTCGTTGAGAAGCCAATGGCCTTGGACCTTGATGATGCCAAGAGTTTGCAAGCTGAGGCGCTGCGCCGTGGCCGCCTTCTTATGATCGGGCACATCTTGCTCTACCATCCCGCAATCAAGAAGCTGAAGTACTTGATTGCGAGCGGTGACCTGGGAGACATTCGCTATGTCTATTCCAACCGCCTGAACCTTGGCACAGTTCGTACTGAAGAGAATATCTTGTGGAGTTTTGCTCCCCATGACATCGCTGTCATCCTCCATTTGATGGATGCAGAACCATCGCATGTCCAAGCAACAGGTGGGAGTTGGTTGCAACCGGGGATCAAAGACGTCACGGTGACTCATCTCGATTTCCCCCAAGGTCAAAAAGCTCACGTTTTTGTCTCTTGGCTTCACCCCTTCAAAGAGCAGAAGCTCGTTGTCGTCGGATCACAGAAGATGGCCGTTTTTGATGACCTTCGTCAAGGCGCTCAACTTATCGTGCGTGATGCCGGGATCGACGTGGACGAAGCCGGGTTAACGAGTAAACGCCTTGGCGAAGAAGAAGTGATTGCCCTGCCACAATGCGAACCGCTCTTAGAAGAGTGTCTCCATTTTGTCACTTGTTGTGCAACACGAGAGACTCCGCTCACTGACGGCGCGCACGGCGTCAATGTCATGCGTGTCTTGTCTCTGGCAGAAAAGAACTTGGCACAAGATACCCAGGATCCTGCCGGCCTCGCCAGGCCGCCGAGGCGAGAAGAAACCGGCACTTAAGATCTTACTTCACTCGAACTCAAACGGGCAGACATCCCCGAGTGTCGCTTCGCCACTCGCGACCTTGAGCTTGTGACACACAACTTCGACGCCACTCGCCATCGCTCGCCTAAGTCCTTCCGCATACTTCGGATCAATTTCTTCGGCAACACCGATGGAGTCACAGTCAGTTCGCCCAAGCAAGTAAAACTGAATACATCGATGGCCCTCGGCAACCATGTCACTCAATTCCTTTAGGTGCTTGAGACCGCGCTCGGTACGGGAATCCGGAAAATCGGATCGTTTTGAAACAGAAGCCGATGCCATGGTGACATTCTTGACTTCGACGTAACACAATTGGTCGGTGCCGAATTCCGAATCCCGATCGGCAAGCAAAAGGTCGATGCGACTGCGTCGCGAACCATAGGGCACTTCTGCACGCATCGATTTGTAACCGAGAAGGCTCGGAGAGATGCCTGCCGTGATCCCCTCGGCCACAATGTGGTTAGGTAACGCCGTATTAATGAGCGCCCAATCATCATCCCCAACCCCTAAAAGCGTCAGGGTATAGGGCAGCTTGCGTTTCGGATTGTCGTGAGTTTTTAGCCAAACGGGAGAATTTTTGGCTAAGAGCGTTTTCATGCTTCCAGTATTTGGGCAATGCGCCGTAACTAGTTCACCGGAATCGAGCTGACAGTCAGCAAAGAATCGTTTGTAACGCTCTAATAAGACTCCTCTTAAGAAGTCGTCACCTTCAATCCCTAAGTGCAAAACTGCATCCTCAACATTTCTGCGATTATCTTGAGTAATGGCGCCGCGAATTCTAACCTTACACAAGACGTAAGACCGCCGATCAAACCCTCTATATAGACCATAAGGCAATTGCCTTCGCCTCTTGGAAGACTTTTTAGTCTGTCTGCCGTATTGCCTGTGAGAAATTGAGAAACAATAACTGATGAACCACCACTCCAAAGTGATGACAGCGATTCTACTTGCCCAGTTCTTCCTGAGCGGCATTGTCTGTGCCCAATGGGAAAGCAACTCCTTCGGTGAGAAACACGCGCTTGACTTAAATCCCGCGGTCATCGCGATTGAGTGGCAGCAAGGCAACGAGCCAAGCAGCTTGCTTGACCTCGGCATCAACAGTGAAGAAGTTCAGTCTTACGCACTCAAAGGCTGGTCGTTGGTAAACGTTCCGGCCAGCGCCAAGAGCGGTGACGCGTTTCTCAAGTTTGTGAAACGACTCGCTCAGCACGACATCATCCAGTTCGCGACCCCAGTCTTTCGCGATAGCTGCGACGGATATATGTTCCCGACGCAAGATCTTCTGATTCGATTTGACAAGAGCATCTCAGTCGAAGAAGCCAAGGCGATCGTGAATCAGCAAGGCACTATTTTGGATGTCAATTGGGGTGGACTCGCCAACGCCTATCGCGTCAAGTTGAAAAGTAACGACGGCGGCAACGTTCTGAAGATTGCCAACTCACTGGCGACCATCGAAGGCGTCATCTTTTCAGAACCAGACTTCTGCTTCACTGGTGAGAAACTCAACGTACCAAACGATCCACGTCTCGGAGAGATGTGGGGCGTCTCCCAGGAATTACAATTAGGTTATTCGCTCTCTGACATCGACATGGATCTCCCAGAGGCCTGGGATATCTCCACTGGATTAGCATCAGTCAAGATCGCAGTTCTGGATGAAGGCGTTCAAATGAATCACCCAGACATGCCCTTTGGCATGGATGGTGTCGACACGACCACTGATGTCGGAGCAGGCCAACCAATCAATGCTTTTGACAATCATGGTACCAGTGTTGCTGGTGTCATCACTTCGATTCAAAACAACGGTATTGGCGTCGCTGGCGTGGTCCCTGACGCTCAACTTCTCGCGGTTCGCTGCTACTTGAGCACTTCGAATTCCTCGTTCATAACCATGTCAAGCTGGACCGTCGCCGCCTTGGACTGGTGCGAAGTGAACGGCGTTCGTGTCACCAACAACAGTGTCGTTCTGGGTGCACAACCAGCGCCGACAACTTCAAAGTACGATTCGACTGCAGCGAATGGCATGCTGCATTTTGCGGCTGCCGGCAATGACCCCACCCTTGGTACTCGCTACCCAGCGAACTTGAGTTCGGTAAACGGCCTGATCGGTATTAACTTCGACGGCACTTTGGCATTTTTCTCTGCCACCGGCTCAGACATGGCATACTCCGCTCCCGCGAGCCAGATCCTCACCACCGACCGCAGCGGATCTGACGGTTTCCTCGACCCAGACGATTACGTTTATCAAGCAGGCACGAGCTTCGCGACAGCATTTGCCAGTGCCAGTGCCACCTATGCCCTATCGATCAACCCATCGCTCACAGCGAGCGAGGTGCATGACATCATGCGGACGACAACCCGCGATATCGGCGCACCAGGATTTGATCCGATTTTTGCTGCCGGCTTACTCAACACTTACAGCATAGGATTCCAAGCCGCCCTCAGCCTGCCCGATCCATCGTCACACCTCTACATGCAACGCGGCGAACAGGTTGACGACCATTGCGGTGCCGCATCAGCGGCTTTGGGCGATCTGAATGGCGATGGTATCTCAGAATTTGCCGTTGGATCTCCCCGCTATGATGGCACAGCTGGAGTTGATGCCGGGCGAGTACGTGTTTACTCGGGCGCCAAAGGCAACCTCTTGGCAACACTCAACGGTGCTACTGCTGGCGAGCAATTTGGTTCGACGATCACGGCATTAGGTGACATTAACGGTGATGCGATTCCGGACTACGCGATTGCCTCTCCGACCGCTGTCGGAGACACACAAATCGATGCCGGAACAATCAGGCTCTATTCAGGTACAACCCACACCGTGCTTCTCAGCATTGATGGCACTCAAGCCAATGGTAAGTTTGGGTCAACGATTGTGGCACTGGGTGACACAAATGGCGACCTTGTTAATGACTACGTCGTCACATCGCCTTTCTCGATGGTTGGTTCGACACCGGGCGTTGGTTCTCTCCGAATTTTCTCCGGCCTCAACAGCACGCCAATCTTGGTGGTCGACGGTGATGACATCGGACTTGATCTTGAGTTCGGTGCATCGATGATGGCTGTGGAAGACCAAGACCTCGACAGCATTGAAGACCTCATTGTTGGCGTTCCTGGAGCCACTCCTGGAGGCGTTGATAGCGGTCGCTTCGTTCTAATCTCCAGTGTGACTGGTGTTCGCCTGGCTGAAATCAACGGCACGACACCAAACGATCGATTCGGTGCAGCCGTTGTGACTTGGGTCGACCAGAATGTTGATGGCAAACGCGACTACGCGATTTCGGCACCAGGCTTCGATGGCCCCGGCGGTATCGACTCTGGCCTCGTTGTCATTTACGAATCAAACATGCTGACACCAATCAGTGGATTCGTTGGCGAAAACCCAGGCGATGAGCTTGGTACGGCCCTCGCAAGTGGTGCCGACATGGATGGTGATACGGTTGAAGACCTCATTATCGGCGCACCCGGATATGACGGGCCAACTGTCGATTGCGGCAAGATCTACACTTACTCGACGGCGTCAAACACACCCCGTTATGAATTGTTCGGCCGCGCAGCTGGCCAACGATTTGGCACAAGCGTCTCTTCGACTGGCGACATCGATGCTGACGGCCTTGGCGAAATGATCGTTGGTGCTGAAGGATCGGGAGTCACTGGCTTCAGCGTGATTCTGCCGGCGAGAAATCCAGAGCTGGCTCCCCCTTACGGTGACTCTGTCATGGCAGGAACTTTGGGGTCGGCAGACAATGGCCCTTACGACTCCTTCTTGATCAACAATAGCGCCGGTGGCGCGGATCGAATCATCTTTGCCAACGTGAACGAAGAGCTCAGCTATTCGATGTTGCAGCCACAAGCGAACCCGAATCCAGCGCACTTCGGCTTGTATGGTTACTTGGGCTTGCCGCATCAGAATCTTACGCTGACGATTCCATACGGAATCGGCGCAGCACTTTGGTTGCCATGCAGCGCGACACCGGCAAACCCTGTCGGGTTCTTGATCACCAATAGCACGTTATTGGATCCATGCCCGCAGCTGGTCGCGTCGACACCGACACCATGGCACTTCACAGATACCGTGGGAATTCCGTTTCCTATTGTCGTGACGTTCTATGGCATCATTGAAGAAACACCTTCATCGCTGAAGGTCACCAACGCGATCATCTTGGTGATTCAGTAGCGCGAAGGTTGCGGCGAGACTTAAGGTTCTTTGGTTTCGAGCTCAGGATGATTGCGCTTAAGGATCGCAATGCGATCCTTAAGATCCCAGAGCTGCTCTTTGTGCTCCGTGTCAAAAGCGAGGCTCGCCGCTGCTTCCAAAGTTGCTAAGACTTCGCCCATGCGTTCTTGGGAACGGAAGACTTCGGATAAGAGAATTCGAGACTCGATTGATTGGCGTGGGTCCGGGCTACCATCGACACTTTTCCTGGCCGCTGCTTCAGCGATGTCCCACTCTTTTCGATCGACACCGAGCCTTGCCTGCTCTCGGTCAATTTCTAAGGCATCGATGGGTCCGCCCGACTCCTCGAGGCAGGCCCGGGCCGCAGTTAGAAATTCCTGAGCCGGCTCAAGATCTTCATGTTGGCGTCGCCATTTAGAACGTGCGAACAAGAAAAGCCCGCGAAACCGATCGCGTCCAGCAAACTCCTCAGCAGCGACAAGGCGATCGCCTTCATCAAGGTCTGATTCGACATGCCCGCTGGCATCGCCAGATAAGATGAACATGGCACGCGTGTAGAGTGCCAAGCCCCAACGCTCACGAGGAGCCTCTGGGGCCAATTCATAGGCCTTGGCCGCCTGTCCATATTGCTTGTAAGCCTTCTGCATCTTGCCGCCGGCGAAAGATTCTGAAGCTTTGCGCATCAGGTCGTTAGCTTGTTTTACTCGGTCACTCACGGACTTCCCCAAAGACTCGCACTTTTGAGACAATCGGCTATCGGCCGATATCACTCGCGACACTGCTGGAAAGGAAACCTCGCCTTTCAGATAAACGAAAACGAAGATAGAAGAACGAGGTTCACTTTATTGATGACTTCAGTCAGGATCATTCTATGAAGAAGCACACCGTCTTGACACTCATTTTGCTCTTGTTGGCGTCAGCTACAGGTCTCTCGCAAGATCCAGATGTCATCGTGACCAATGCACGCATCGAAACAATGGACTCCCGATATCCCGAAGCCACGGCTATGGCGATCAAGAACGGCCGCATTACGAAACTGGGTAGCGACCAGGAAATTCGGGCCTTAGCTGGCAAGAAGACTGTGGAAGTCGGTGCTCACGGTTCCTACGTGATGCCCGGGTTCACTGACAGTCACGCCCATTTCCAAGGTGTCGGCAACAGCCAACGAATTGTTCGCCTCAATGGGACCCAAAGTTTCGAAGAGGTGATCAAGTTGGTTCAAAAAGAAGCCAAGACACGCCCTGCTGGCGAATGGATCACAGGCCGAGGGTGGGACCAGAACCTCTGGTCTTCAAAAGAGTTTCCGGAGCATGATGCTCTGAGTAATGCGGTCCCAAACCACCCTGTCGCCCTACGACGAGTCGATGGCCACGCACTCTTAACGAACAAAAAGGCTATGGACCTTGCTGGCATGGTTAGGACGACAGCCGCCCCTGCCGGTGGCGAGATCATCCGCAAAGAGAATGGTGAACCGACCGGCGTCCTGATCGACAAGGCCATGGTGCTCATCAACGAGGTGGTGCCGACAACCGACAAGGCAACAAAACGCGCTGACATGTTAGCCGCGCAAAAGCTGGCACTCTCGCTCGGAATCACTTCCTTTCATGATCAAGGAACAGATCGACGTGACATCGAGTTACTTGACGAACTCTATGCTTCAGGCGATTTGAAGCTGCGCCTCTACGTCATGCTTGGCGTGAGTGACATCAGACAAACCAAGCTGGCAACAGTCATCCCGCCAAGGGTCGGTGATCACAACGGTAAGTTGACCGTTAGAGGACTCAAGATTTATGCTGACGGGGCGCTTGGTTCGCGCGGTGCGGCAATGATCAGCGACTACGCGGATCGTATCGGTCACCAAGGACTCCTGCTCACCCGCCAAGCCGCATTCAAGGAAATGAGTCGCATTGCATTGGAGCGCGGCTACCAGATTTGTGTTCATGCCATTGGTGATCGAGGGAATCGTATGGTTCTCGACACTTGGGCCGACCTGTTCCCGAAATTTCCTCAGGTCGCAGATCCGCGCTTTCGCATCGAACATGCCCAAATCCTGCACCAAGATGATATCCCTCGCTTCGCATCCTTGGGAGTCATTGCTTCCATGCAAGCCGTTCATTGCACCTCTGACATGGCGTGGGTAGTCGCACGCGTCACCCAAGGACGTGCAGAAGTGGGAGCCTATGCGTGGCGTAGTCTCTTGGATGCCGGTGCAGTGATTTGTAATGGCACAGACTCACCAGTGGAGGCACTCACACCCTTCGCCGGTTTATATGCGTCGGTAACTCGAATGAATGCCAAGGGGCTGCCGAAGGGCGGCTGGTTTGGAGATCAGTGCATGACAAGGAGGGAAGCACTCTACTCCTACACCAAGGCTGGAGCGTACGCGTCTTTTAACGAGAACAGCCTGGGAAGCCTCGCACCAGGTAAGTTGGCCGACTTCATCTTGGTCGATACCAATTTGAGGACTTGTCCGCCCAAGGAGCTACTGAAAGCAAAAGTCCGTGCCACATACATCAATGGTGTATGTGTCTACGGTCGCTAAGAAGACAACAAGGTCTTAGAGGTACTCAACAAGGACGACGGTGATGTTATCACGGCCACCATTGTGGTTGGCCTCTTCTACCAAGGCCTCCAAGATGTGCTTGCCCTTTTCGCTCCGAGCGGCAATTTCGCCGATCGCTTCGGCACCCACCATGTCGGATAGGCCGTCCGAGCAAAGCAGGAGTCGTTCTCCGGCATGCATGCGAATCGCTTTGAATTCGGGTTTCACCTGCCGGTGAGTTCCGATCGCGCGAGTGATGATGTTCTTTTGGTTGCTGGCTTCCGCCTCTTCAATCGTCATGGCGCCGGTCGCCACCTGACTATTGACGAATGAATGGTCATTGGTGACCAGCTTCATCTTACCGTCCGCATCAATGTGATAACCTCGGCTATCACCAATATGAGCGACGATAGCCATGCTGGGTAAGGTGTAGACCATAACCAGCGTCGTGCCCATCTCTCGATACTTCTCTTCTTTCTGACCGCGATTCCAGACCTCAAAATTCGCGTCACGAATCCAATCGTCTAGGAGACAGGTCACCATGTCAGAGCAATGGGCCTGATCTGCTGTTCGGAGGCTGCTGATTGACTCAGGGAAATAACTCTCAAACCGATCCCGGATACTATCAACGCTCATCTGAGCAGCGACTTCACCGAAATGGCGCCCTCCCATACCATCAGCTAAAACCGCATAGTTATGGATCTCTGAGACATAGAAACGATCTTCATTGTGATCTCGCTTCTTGCCGACGTCGGTCAGACCCTGAATTCGGATAATCGGTTCGGACATTTCATTCCTCATGCTTTCGTTCGCCAAGGAAGTATACCCGTTCGAGGGTCTTTTGGTGAAGTGCTTTCGTTAGCAACAAAGGAAGTCTTTTAGGCGTGACGGCGACGAAAGCGCAAGAGGACAGCTTTGCAGACCCAGCGAAGGCCGATTCCGATGGATACAAGCCAATTGATGAAGAATGGGTAGTGATGCTCCAAATGCTTCTTGTGGAAGATGAGCATGGCCCGGTGAAAGTGTGAATTCATCAACTGCGGGTTTTGTCGGGTCGATGCGCCCTTGATGTGAAGCACCTCTTTGGAACCCACGTAAAGGATCTTCCACTCGCTTCGGCTCACCCGGTAGCACCAATCCAAGTCTTCACCGAACATGAAGAAGTTCTCGTCCAAGACTCCGACTTCCTCTAGAGTTTCCCGACGGAAAAACATGAATGCCCCGACGATAGCGTCAACCTCGTACTCGCCATCAGGATCCATGAATGAGAGGTTGTAACCGCCGAAGAAGCGGCTTTTCGGAAACAGACGGTCTAACAGCAAGAACCGCCACAATGAGTTCCATGGGGTTGGAAACCCACGTCGGCAGGCCCGATCCATCTGACCATCCTGGCGGACGAGCTTAATTCCGGCCAATCCCACCTCTGGCTTTTCGTCCATGACCTCAATCATCTCGCTGAGGGTCTGGGACCTGAGTTGGGTATCGGGGTTCAGTAGTAGAACATAGTCGCCCTGGGTTTGCCGCAATGCTTGATTGTTGGCCTTGGCGAACCCTCGGTTGGTCTTGTTTTCAAACAGCTGTACTTGGGGGAATTCCGTCTTCACCATTCCTGGTGATCCATCGGTCGAGCCGTTGTCGACAACAAAAACCTCAAACTCGACGCCGCCTTCTGACTCCTGAATCGACTGGAGGCAGTCATGCAGCAAGGGGCGGGTGTTGAAGCTAGTTATGACGATGGAAAGTTGCATGATTCCGTATTACACGACCAGGAATGTTGCCAAGCGCTTGGTGATTCCGTCCTTCTTTGTACGAGAAAACCGACGTATTAACTTCTTTCTTTTGGCGAGCATTTTCGGCAGGAGGGCTAAAGCCCGAGCATAGCCGATGAGAACCTTCGGGTCTCGTAGGCAAAGACCTACAAAAAGCAGAATCTCGAATAGGAAGAGAATGGGCAGGTTCCAAGAATGCGAGCCAAAGCGCCAATGCTTGGTCAGAAGGAGATAGCGATTCTTCAGAGAATGGCGTCGGATTTCGATTGGCACGTCAAATCGACGTTCTGGGGCCCATCCGCGATGATGACGACCTTTGGCAGCTGGTTCAAAGAAGACTTGCCACCCGGCTTCCTTGATCCGGAGGCAAAGATCCTGATCTTCTTTGTACATCCAGAAGTCTTCATCCATCACGGCCCCAGCTTCGGCAACTTGATCAAGAGCGGCGCGAGAGAAAACGGCGGCGGCGGCACAGACCCCAATCACGGCTTCCCGTTCATGAAACTGAGCCAGGTCAATGGATCCCGCCGCGCGATCAACGATGCGCAGCCATGGTTGCATCACGAACCCAGCCGTGTCGATGCAGTCTTCGCCATCCTTGGACCGCAGCAAAATACCGCCGACCCCACCAACTTGCTCCTCGGCATCGAAGACATCCAGACAGCACTGTACGTAGTCCGCGTTTAGAACAACGTCCGCATTGAGCAGAAGGACGTAAGTGCTGTCAGTCGCGGCCAAACAAGCGTTGATACCGCCCGCGAACCCAAGGTTTTGCTCTTGATCAATGATCGTGGCACCGGGGAATAGCTCTTGGGTCACTTCCTTGACGGCGTCGTTGTCACCGTTAAGACAAAAGATGACTTGATCAATCGGGCAGGATTGAAGCCCAAGGCTTTCACGCAATGCGGGCAAATCGCCAGCCTCATTGTGCAAAACGATACAGGCGGAAATGGTCAGGGCTCCGTGGGTCATAGGATTAGAATACCACCAGGACGAACCCCTGAACTCAAAGCCATCCTTTTTCTCGATACCACTGGGCGGTCGCCGCGATCCCTTCGTCGAGCGGAGTCGGGCAGACGAAGCCGACTTCATCTCGCAGCCGATCTGTTGAGACCACCCAACGATCAGGCAGGAGCTCCTTCACTTTCTGTAAATTGAGGAGGGGCGGTCGTGACATGAGGGGGGAGATGAGGCTGTTGAATCCAGCTAACCCATAAACGAGGAACTCAGGAAGCGGCGGTTTCCAGGCCCGCCGGGACAAGGCCCCTTCGATGGCCGTCAAGAGATCGTTGGTGGTGTAGACAGCCGGATCGGCCGCAAAGTACGTCCGCTGGACCGCACTCTCACTTGTTGCGACAGCCAAAATCGAGTCAACGAGGTCATCCGAGAAGACCAAGGAGTAAGACTTGGGCTTAAAGCCAATCACCGGCGAAAATCGGTTCTTGATCATACGAAACATGCTAAGAAAGTCTTTTTCACCGGGGCCATATACGCCTGGCGGACGGACAATGGACCAAGGAAGTTCCCCGAGGTTCCTCTTGAACTCCTTCTCCGCAGCCAGTTTTGATTCGCCATACCAGGTAACCGGGCGAGGCTGATCATCTTCCCTAACTTCTTGGCATTCCTGTGGGTTAGGGCCCATTGCAGCTTGGCTTCCAACCAAGACGACGCGCCGAACCGAAGGAGAAACCCGCTTGACCGAAGCTGCCAAGTTCGCGGTTCCCTCGGCATTGACCCGAAATAGGGCCTCTCGGGTCTTGGCGCGAGTGAGGCCAGCGAGGTGAAAAACGTAGTCAACGCCCTCTAAGGCCGAATCCAAGGCCTTTTCGTCCTCAAGAGGAGCGATTCGAACATCGGTTTCCAGGTCGTTAATCAGGTCTAAAGAGGAGCTTTTTCGGACCAGAACCCGAAGCTCTTTTGGCTGACTTTGCGCCAATTGCCGCAAAAGTCGAGCACCGATGAACCCGGAACCACCTGTTACAGCGATTGTCTGATTTGCGTAGTTATCTGTTAAGGGTTGCAGGGACATTCCTTAGGGCATCTCATTAAGTCACGCAAAATAGGTCCCTTCAAACTCTTACGGATGAAATTGAAGTGGTTCGGGGAATTTGACATAAAGTCCGCCGTGGGACTATAGTCCCGTTGAGCGTCGCGCTCCCGACGACGTATACTGGATCCTCAGTGGGAAGGTACTGATTTGGATCTTTTTGACAAGTGTCGTCGGTTCGATCGTGCAGAACGGCTTATTCAGGCCGATCTGTATCCGTATTTCCGACCAACAAGTAGCTCTACTAGCTCTCGAGTCACGATCGATGGTCGTGAATTGGTGATGATTGGTTCCAATAACTATTTGGGCCTAACTCATGACCCTCGGGTACTGGCTGCAGCCAAGAATGCTCTGGACCAATTCGGTTCATCGTGCACGGGCTCTCGTTTCCTAAACGGTACGCTTTCGTTGCATGAGGAATTAGAAGAACGCCTGGCCAATTTCTTGCGCTATCCTGCAGCTGTCACTTTTTCCACTGGCTTCCAGGTCAATTTGGGTGTCATTGCCTCAATCGCAGGTAAAGGCGACATCGTCTATTGCGATAAAGACAATCACGCTTCCATTATTGATGCCTGTCGCCTCAGCTACGCCGACGTGAAACGCTTCCGTCATGGCGACCTAGAAGACCTCGAAAACAAACTCAAGACTGCAAAGCCTGATGCTGGCAAGCTCATCGTCGTCGACGGTGTCTTCTCGATGTTGGGCGGCATCACCAAGCTGCCTGAAATCGTTGCTATAGCCCGCAAGTATGGCGCCCGAGTGATGGTTGATGACGCCCACAGTGTTGGTGTCCTCGGCGAACGCGGTCGTGGTACAACCGAGCACTTTGGCATGATCGGCCCGGATAGTGGCGTTGACATTGTCACCGGTACTTTCTCGAAGTCTTTAGCATCCCTTGGTGGGTTCGTCGCGGCCAGTGACGAAGTGATTCACTTCATCAAGCACATGGCTCGCTCATTGATGTTCTCAGCAAGTATATCGCCACCTAACGTGGCATCTGCTTTGACCGCACTAAACATCCTCGAGAGCGAACCAGAGCATCTGACACGCTTGCGACATAACGTCAGCAAGATGAAGAAGGGCTTGGATGCTCTCGGCTTCGACACGATGGGCTCTCAGACGCCGATCATCCCGATCCGCGTCGGCGAGGAAATCGATACGTTTAAGTTCGCAAAACGAATTTTTGAAGAAGGCCTGTTCGTCAATCCTGTGGTGCCCCCAGCGGCATTCGTCGGATTAGTACGGACCAGCTACATGGCTACTCATACACAGGAAGACCTGGACTTCACATTGGGCGTGTTTGCAAAACTCGCGTCCCATGCGAATGTCGCAGCAGACCAGTGATCAAAGACGATGAATGCTGGCGCTCCGATTTGGGGGCGCCACGGTTTTGAAATACGAAGTCAAAGTCATTGCCTGCAAGAAACATCTTAGGCAGTTCATCGACCTTCCATATCGCCTCCATTCTGCCGAGAAACACTTCGTACCCCCCCTTTTGTTCGACGTCAAAGCGCGCTTGGACAAGCAGAAGAACCCCTTCTTCAAGCACGCTGAGGCGGAATATTTCATCGCCTTGGATGGAGATCGCTGCGTCGGTCGCATTGCTGCGATCGAAAATCGACGCCACAACGAGATCCATAAGGATGGCGTTGGCTTCTTTGGGTGGTTTGAATCAGAGAACAACCCCGAGATCGCTAAGGCACTCCTCGATCGAGCCGCTCAATGGTTAAGCGACCGGGGCCTAGACCAAATGCGCGGCCCAGTCAGCTTCAGCATGAATGATGAAGTTGGAATCTTGGTCAAGGGATTCGATTGGCGCCAGACAGTGCTCACGGCCTGGAATCCGCCGTGGTACGAAGATCTGATAACGGGTTATGGCTTGGAAAAGGTGATGGACCTCATTTCCTTCAGCCTACCCGTCATGGAATTTGGCGCAGAACGCATGGAGCGGATCATCGAGCGCATCAAGAAACGTGAGAATCTCAGTGTTCGCCCGTTTGACATGAAGAAATTCCCCGACGAGGTCAAGCGCTTCAAAGACATCTACGAAGACGCTTGGATGGAGAATTGGGGTCACGTGGGCTTGACCAATGCGGAAATTGACCACATGGCCAAAGAAATGAAGCCGATAGTCGAAGCTAAGTTGGCTAATTTCGTCGAAGTTGACGGACATCCTGTAGGCTTCAGTCTTGTGCTCCCGGACATCTATTACATCACGCAGAACCTCAAAGGCAAGTTGTTTCCCTTCGGACTGTTTAAGCTGCTTTTCGGTATGAAGAAGATCCCAGATATCCGCCTTTTGGCGATGGGAATTCGTCGCGACATGCAGCGCCGTGGGCTTGACTCCGTGCTCTACTATGAGAGTTTTCGTGCAGCGCGGGACTTAGGCAAGAAATGGAGTGAGCTTGGATGGGTGCTCGAAACAAACACCGTCATGATCAACACAATTGAGAAACTCGGTGGAACTGCCCACAAGACTCATCGCCTTTACCAAAGACCTCTCGACTCCAGCCGTGGAATCGAGAGTCCAGTTTAATAGTATAACGCTTCACGTTTGAGAGTCCTTGAAAGGACGGAATTCCAGCTATGCCAGCCAAATCACAGACCGTCAAGCGCCTTGTTGACCTCGCTCAGAAACACGATCTCAAGCCATTTGAGAATGCCTGGGCGGAAGCTATCGCCAATGATTCTTCTGACGTTGAGGGTCTTCTTGAGGGCATCTACGCCTTGGAAACCCAGGGCCACTTGGGCAAAGCAGCGACGTACATCAATATGTTGCTGCCCTGCTACTTGGATGACGCCGAGAAAGACGATGAGGGTCTTCAATGCCTTCATCATCTGTCGACCGTCGCGCCGAGAGATCGTAACCTCCGAGATAACTTCCTGAAAGTTCTCCGTCGCAAGTACGCCGACAATGAGGGCCTCGAGACGTTGATCGAGCATTCTGGCATCCTTGAAGATATTCAGGTCGCCGATTGCGCAGAGAAGCTCGAGAGCTACTTGCGCTTCAAGCCAGGCTCCTACGTCGAGCATCCAGCCGGATGGGGTGTCGGAACCGTCGCTTCAGTCGATACGCTCGAAGGCACCGTCACCATCGACTTCTTTGAGCTGAAGGGCCACGAGCTCGGGCTCGACATGGCACGCAGCATTACCAAGCATCTCGAACGGAGTAGCTACAAGGCGATGAAGTTCGATCGCATTGAAGACCTCCAGACGATGGCCAAGGAAGACCCTGTCTCCTTGGTGAAATGCGTCGTCACCAGCCGCGAAAGAAAAACAACTGTTCGCGATCTTCGCGAACGGCTGACCGAAGGGGTCATCCCGACGAAGGACTGGTCGAAATGGTGGGCAAAGACTCGGACCAAGGCCAAGCGTGATTCCAACGTCAAGATGACAACCGGCAACAACCCGACTGTTGAAGTCACGATCGCCGAGCAAAATTTCGAAGATCAAACTTTGATCAACCTTCGCGGTCTTCGCACCCTCCCGCGCAAAATCAAGTACGTCCGCGAACTCTTCATTGAGCTAACAGAACATCCAGAAACTCGCCCAGCCTTGATGGTTGCTGCGGGAGTTCTGGCAAAGAGTGCGGCTGAAGAACGAGACGAATATCCTGGCGCTGCGATCAGCCTTGCTCTCATGCTTGAGAAAATCGCTGCCATGGAAGATAACTACGAGATCCCAGACGACCTCCTTCTCGACAACATCTTGGCCGACCCTTTCAGCTTCCTCGACAACTTGGCCACTGTGCCAATCAACGCTGACCGCAAGGAAGTGTTGGCTCGCATCAAAGACAACTTCAAAGAAGATTGGCAAGAGTCATTCGAACGCGCTCTTTACTTGGGCGAGGCTGACATTTGCGAATACTGCTCGAAGGAGCTCTTGGCGGTTAAGGCCTACGATCGCACAGCTCGTGCCATCGAAGACTTCGCCACCAAGTTCCGTGATCTTCGCGGCAGCTTCGTGTGGTACGTCAAGCTCCGCTTGAAGAAGAAGATCCACAAAGAACTGCCATTGCCTTCTTTGACGTCCCTTTTGGAGAAGACGATCCTCTTGCATTCACATTGCATGAGCAAGTTCCTCCTTTGCGACGACAAAGATCCACGCAAAGAGCCTTACCGCAAAGAATGCAAAGACATTGAGAAGCTCTTGGTCGCCAAGAAGTCGCAACTCCTCCGCGACACCTTGGATGAAGGAACCATCAATGAAGCGAGTGGTTTCTATAACATCATCCGCGGTAGCCGAAGCCTTCCTGATGACGTGAAAGACATCTTGGTCGCGACTCTCTTGAGAGCCCGCCCAGAAGTCGCGAAACGTCGTGCCGAAGCAGAAGAACGCAAACTCGACACCATCGGCGCTATCGACGAGAATATCATCTACGTTACTAATGCGGGCTACCTCCGCTACGAAGATGAATACAACATCGTTGTCAACGACGAGATTCCGAAGAACGCTACGGAAATCACCCGTGCTGCTTCCTTCGGTGACTTGTCAGAAAATGCCGAATGGACCGCTGCACTTGAAAAGCAATCTGCTTTGACTGCTCGCGCCGAAGAGATGAAAAACTCCTTGGACAAGGCCCGTATCATTGATGCCGACAGCGTCAACAATGAAACGGTTGCGATTGGCTGCGAAGTTCGCATTACGAACCTCGACAAGGCAATCACCGAGTCCTACACCCTTCTTGGCCCATGGGATGCTGATATGGACAAACACATCATCTCCTACATGGCACCACTCGGGCGCGGACTACTTGGACAATCCTTGGGCGCAGAGATTGAAGTCATCTTGCCATCAGGTTCGTCGAATTTCCGGATCGAAGAGATTGCCATTTCACCGGTGATCCTCCAAGAAACGAATTCGGCTCAAGAAAACTAAGTCTGTCGCGCCGAATGGCGCACATCAGAAGACGACGAAATGCGACCCTTTACCGGGTCGCATTTTTTTTGAGTACAGAAATCCAAGCGCGCCCACGTACTCTCCAGCTCTTCGGATCGGTGGGTACTATCTCCCCCACCTTCAAACCGGTTGCAGTACGAAGGGCACCTAAGCATGAACGCATCAGACATGCATTGCCGTTCAGCATATAACGGGCGAACCAAAGGCGCGCTCTCTTGTCACCAAGCTGATTAAGGGCCCACGCTGCTCCGTAAGCAGCAAACTCATGATCATCGTTCATGGCTTTGTAGAGTTTAGGAATGAGAGCCTTGTGCCCAGTATTGCCTGCGGCAAGCGCTGCTGCCATGCGCACCGCTTCGCTCTCGTGCTTCAAGTTCTTGAGGATAGCCTCGTCGACCTTGGGGTCTTTCAAGTACGCGAGAATATCTAAGCCTCCACGAATGGCCAGATAGCTCGGGTCCTCGCTAGCCATATGAACCTTCTCCATGCTCGCATGAATGGCGGTGGTCACCTTTTCGACGGTGACCCCCTTAGGGAAGCTCGTACCTTTCTGCCTGAGGTGCCATAGGGCTGTCCCCTTAAGCTGCGGAGCACAGTTCTCTGAAGCCAATACCCACCCGATCAGATCAGAGATGGTCTTGGCACGGTCGGCTTCAGGCAGATCGTTGGCGCGATTGAGAACCGCCCCCATAGCCCAATAGCCTGCGAAGTCAGGAGATTCCTTGATCATCTCAATGGCTTGGCTGGCAAGTGTAGCCACGTTGATACGAGCGAGAAGAACGCCTGCGTGAAATCTCACTTTCTGAGCGTAGGAACCATCAAGATATTCCTTGGCTACTTGAGCAAGGTATTGCTGTTCCGCTTGTGCTTCCTTATCGGGCAACGTGTACAGGTAGTAGAGACCACCTTGAATGGTCTCCGCCGAATAGGCGTCCTGCAGCACAAAGTTGCTCATCGCTTTGACAGAGGTTTTATCTACCGTCCCAAAGTAAGCCATCGAAAACAGCGTATTGATCTTGAGGTACTCAGGGCCGTCATCAAGCATCTTCTTCGTCTTGGCCGACAAAGTGCCGTCGTCGTTCACCCAAAAACTCCGTGAGTTCATCCGGGCGAGTGCAGACAGAGCAAGCCCGCGTTGATACAAACCCTCACCACTTTCTGAGGCGATTTTTTCCAAGACAGGGATCGAATAGGGACCGAGGCTCGCGAGTTTCCCGACCGCGCGATAGTTTGTTGTTTGGGTGCCTGAGTTCGCGAGGGCTGATAATTTGACGCGGACGAAATGCAAGGCCGCGGCGGCAAACTCATCGTTTTCTTCTTTGTCATCGAAGTAATCGACCGTGCCATCCCAACCGTTGAATGCCGCACCAAAGGCGATGTTCGCCAGTTCTTGGCGACGCGTCGTCAGTTTCTCTTTCTTGATGACTGCTTTGATCTTCTTGACGGCACGGCTCGCATCAAGATCCTGAGCGGCAACATTCGCGGCTCCAAGGCGAACAAGTTCGCTTGAATGATTGAGCCATGGATCTAAGAAGCTCTCTTCTTCCCAGTGTTTCTCTGCCAAAGCGAGGAGCGACTTCACACCTATCTTGCGCTCAGCGGCATAAGGACTCGTGAGCAATTTGACGATCGCGGGGTTTGCTGGTTTTGATAACTCAACTTGGGCGATACATAGGACCCCAAGGCCACCAACAACGTTGGTCAAAGCAGCTAAGGTTAGGACGAGAATTAAGATTCGAGTCATGAAAGTCCTCGAAGACGCCCAGGCACGGGTGATGAATCATAGTCTTCACGCATCTGAGGAGTCAAGTCATCCCCAGTTGCTTGGTCCTGGATCACACAGATATCGGCGTCGCCAATCGCACATGACACATCAAGTGTCGAAGTGCCACTTACCCTCCGGATCGGAAACGCGACATGTCCAGGTGTAAGTCCCTTCCGCCGCATAATTCCCGATAGTGACGCAAAACTCGCTGGCGTGGCCTGACTCGATATGAAAGGGCCCACATGTTGTGTCCAAGAGCTCGAGATCGATCTCACTCGCGAGCGGAATGCGTTGATGCTCACGGCAGAACTCGCCCACTTCTCGCCTCAACGCACGTGTCGCCTTGGCCAACTGCTCGATCATCTCGTCTGTGGTTTCCGCTTCACACGAAATCTCGGTCGGAGAGAGCAGCTGAAAAACGAAGCCGAGAATGTAGGGCCAAGTGGAGAATAACAGCACCATTATCAGAGCAAAGCCGAGCACCTTCTTCTGCATTCTGGATAAAACTGCGGTCATTCTCTACCCAAAGTATATGCCCCGATCGCGCAGAAGATTAACGAGCCCAGACTCCTTCGGGTCTTCGTTTACTTCCACCATCGTGTCATTGAGCCGACCAACGATCATCGGCTTGATTTCAGCCAGTCCAGCAATGCGGTCCATCTCACCGGCGCTATTTGCTTCCAACACCCAGAGCCTGCGGGATGTGACATGAACAAGCTTGTCGCACCAATCCCTGATTGAGAATGCGACATTCTCAGGAATCCCATGCCGCGTGTGTTCCTCAAGGACATGAAGAATCTCATCAGCAGTCATGCCAGATGCGGCCGCCTCTTGGACACTCTCGCTAGACAAATGGTAGTGCAGAGCAAAATCCGCTTTGACGCGCTTCGCAAAGCGGCCCAATTCGTGCACTAAGTCAGGTGTGGAGTTTTCGGGAAAGGCGATGATCTCATGATCTGGGTTCACGATCAGGGCGATGCCGTTGTTTGGTGCATCAGCTGCCACTTCTAAACCAAGAAGCGCGCCACCCAAGGGTGTCAAACGAATGGCCCATGGCCTCTTTTCGCGTCCACGACGAGCTAATTCAATAGCGCCGACCCGAGTGAGGCCTTCCACGATCCATCGCTGCAATTCGCGATGCATGAGTTCGGGAGATGCCAATGTCGGAAATGGAGCATTCTTGTGGCGCTCTTGATACACCACGGATTGTTCTGGGCGAACAGCACTTTTGAAGTACCGATTACGAGAGCGCTGAACGAGCGTCGCGGCATCACACCACACACCGACGCCAGCCACCTTGAGGAATTCGATGAGCCCTTCGCGTAGCCCCTTGTGATGAATCGGTGACATGCCCCAGTTACGAGATTTCATGCCAAACTTGAAGAGATCAGTGGCTTGGTCGGCAGCCGACTGACTTAACATGTCGCGCCATGGTGGCGTCATCTTCAAGCAGGAATCGAGACCAACTGCGGTAAATTCGCGATACTTGAAATAGGACAAGAACCAAAGAAGGTCTTCCTCTTCACCAAGGAGTCTCTTCCCTGGTGAGAGTGAGTCTTTTGCCATGCGCTTGACGCCAGCTTTGTAATACTCGCCGCTCTTCTTGATCCGAAACGGAGAACGTCCGATCTCGGCCGCGACCGTACGAAGGTCGGCAATTGAATCGCCGCCGCGCTGCAGATCAGCCGACGCTTCATCTTGATCGACTTCTCCCATACCCATCAAGACTGCAGAAACCTCACCAAAGATAACGAGCCAACCTTCGCGACACGCCAGCCCGTGGTTAGCTAATTCACTGGATTCGAAACTACCAAGGAGGTTCTGCTCGAGATCACGCCCCCACTCCTGGAGCTCAGCGGCTTCGACATCAATGCCAAGACGACGCAGAGTTCCTGGGTCTAAGATGCCACCGTGTTCGGTGAAATTGTCAAATAGGGTGCGTAATTCGTCGTTCTTGATTCGTGCGACGCGAGAGTCGATCGAAGCGCGTACGCAGAGTCGTGTTCTTAGTTCACCGTGATCTAACTCTTGGTAATCATCGAGACCGAGCTCTGAAAGGCGATGGAGTAGTTCGCCTCGATCTAAGAATCGAATATGCGATTGCAAGTTGAGAGAAGCGTCAACTGGGCCCTTACTCTTGTTGAAGACATCCTCCAGAAGGTGCCCCAGCTCTTCCGGGATGCAAAATGACGTCCCGCGGTTCGACTTGCCACGAATACGCTTCGGCACGAAAAAGGCCCGCTCAGCGAGGGCTGTCCCAACGGGAAGCAACTCGAAGTCGTCGACAGGAATCTCGTTCTGATCAAATCCACGCAAATCAAATGGGTCGGCCCAGAGGCCCGTCCGAACGACATAAACCAAGAGGTCTCGGAGTCGCGATGGCAGTTGAGCCAGGCGCTTTTCCATGATCTGCTTTGAAGTCAATGCTTCGCGCAACATGCGGCGTCGGTCAATCTCACCGATGGGCCACGCGTGACGGTCCAAGTTCCAATGACCCAAGGCCGCATCGAGTTGGCGACCTTCGATTTGGGATAGAGCTTCTTCTAGTTTCACGCCTCAGGTTTCTCCATGTTCTTAAGCACAGTTGCGCGAAGTTTCTCGCTACTGCTCCAGTCCATCCGCGGAAACTCACCTTTGGCTTGTTTCACTTCGTAGTGGTAACCCTGCTCAGTCAAGAACATTTGACGATTGGCGGCAAAGATCATTTCCCGCGTGTCATCGGTTACCAGTGTATAAAAGATGGTTTTTTTCTCATGACTCTTCGGACGCAGAACACGCCCAAGTCTCTGCGCCTCTTCTTGGCGCGAACCAAATGTTCCTGAGACCTGGATCGCAATGTTTGCATCAGGTAAGTCGACGGCAAAATTCGCCACCTTGGACACAATAAGTTGAGTAATTCGTCCCTCGCGGAAAGCCGAGTAGAGGCGTTCGCGATCGGTTTGCGATGTCTTGCTGGTTATGATCTCGATGCCCGTCATGGCACGAATCTGAGCCAGTTGCTTGAGATACATACCGATGATCAACACCCGATCCTCGGCATGCCTTTTTAGTAGCGCATCAAGAGCCTTGAGCTTGAACGGGTTCTCTGCGGCCAAGCGATATCGTTCTCTCAGTCCGGCATGCTCGTAGTGCAGAGCATCATCTTTGCCAAAGGGTACACGCATTTCGATGCAGCGAGCTTCAGCAATAAAGCCCTGACCTTCGAGTCGCCGCCAAGGCATGTCATAACGTTTCGGGCCGATCAACGAAAAGACTTCGTCTTCCCGCCCATCTTCGCGCACCAACGTCGCCGTCAAACCAAGACGTCTTCTCGCTTGTAATTCGGCAGTCATACGGAAGACGGGGGCTGGCAAGAGATGGACTTCGTCGTAGATGACGAGGCCCCAGTTAACCTTCATAAAATTATCAAAGTGAGGAAAACTACCGTCTTTCACCGCGCGGTAGGTGATCATCTGATAAGTCGAGACAGTGACCGGGGCGATCTCTTTCACCTCCGCGCTATACTCGGCAATCTCGCTATGGGGCAGATTCGTCTTCTCTTTGAGTTCACGAACCCACTGGCGAACGGCCGTCGTGGAGTTAGTCAAGATCAGAGTTTTTGTTTGATAGAGATTCATCGCGGCCATGGCCATGATGGTCTTGCCGGCGCCGCAAGGAAGGACAACGACGCCATTGCCACCACGTCGGTCGCCGTCTTGATAGAAGGCGGCCGCGGCGGCATTCTGGTATGGACGCAAGACGAAATCTTTGCCTCCTGGGAGCGTGTCGACCAGGCTAAACTGCATAGCATCACCTTCGACATAACCAGCGATATCTTCGACCGGGTAACCTGCTCGGACTAGGTTTCTCTTGAGTTCGCCACGTGCATCTTCGGAGATGATGAGTTCATGGCCGATATCATTGGTCTCAACGATGTATTCAGCAATCGTCTTCAGTTGGCTCACGTCTTCCCAAAGCTCGGGCGTAACGCTCAAAACCAGCTCGCCGTTTTCACGACGCATTAACAACTTGCCAAACCGCCCCATGACCTCTTCGATGTCATGGCTGATCTTCTTGGGGATGGGAAACATCGAAAATTCGTCGAGAAAACTCACGACGTCTTCGAAGAAAAGACCGGCAGCTGCAGCATTCCACAATGACAACGGTGAAATGCAATAGGTGTGGAGGTTGTCTGGGCTCTTGACCAACTCAGCAAACTGCGCAAGCCGTTCGCGCGTATCATCCGCCGCCGGATGATGAACGTCGAGCAAGACGGTGCGGTCGCTTTGTACGATCAGAGGACCATCACGTCGAGAGGCCATTTTTCGCTCCCTTCGTCTTGGTGACTTTCTTCTTCGCTCTTGAGATCGATCTCGTTTTGCGCCGTTTTGTCATATGAGTTTTCAAGTACTTCCCAGTCTGGGATATTGTGGCCTTGCACAGATCTTCAGGGGTTCCAACGGCAATGATCTCGCCGCCGGCATCGCCACCATCAGGACCAAGGTCAATCAAATGATCACAGCTCATGGCAACGTCTAAGTTATGCTCAATGACGCAAACAGTATGTCCTTGATCCACCAAGCGATGGAGGACGCGAATGAGCTTGGCAACATCGTCGAAATGTAGTCCCGTCGTTGGTTCATCTAAAACATAGAGGACATCCCCATGAACTCGCCTGGCCAATTCACGAGCGAGCTTGATCCTCTGGGCCTCGCCACCAGACAGAGTGTTGCTGGCCTGCCCAAGCTTGAGATAGCCAAGGCCAACATCAACGAGTGTCCCAAGGATCCTTGCGATACGCTTGTGGTTTACAAAGAAGTCTGCCGCTTCGCTGACTTCCAGGTTCAACACATCCGCGATCGTTTTGTCTCGATATTCAACGAGAAGAGTTTCAGAGTTGTAGCGCAGTCCATCGCAGGCGTCACAGGTGATCCAGACATCGGCCAAGAAGTTCATCTCAACCTTGATAGAACCTCGACCGCTACAGGCTTCACAGCGCCCCCCTATCGCATTAAAACTGAAGCGACCGGGTTTGAACCCTTTCATCCGTGCCATTGGCGAGGTCGCAAACACAGCGCGAATGAGATCGAAACAACCAGTGTAGGTGGCTGGATTGGACTTAGGTGTCTTGCCGATCGCTGCTTGGTTGATGACGACCAAATCAGAGATATGGGAGGCGCCGAGAAGCGACTTGTAGCGCGCGAGACCCGTGGGTATCCGGCTGAGCGTCTTTTCGACTGCCGGAACGAGGGTACTCACAACCAAGCTACTCTTGCCGCTGCCACTGACGCCCGTCACGCCGACAAAACACCCTAAGGGGATAGCAACATCGATATTCTTCAGGTTGTTGGTCTGGCAGCCTTTCAGCTTCAGGGACTTACCGTTGCCAGTGCGACGGCTCTCGGCAATTTCAACGCCCATTCGCCCGTTTAAGTAGGCGGCAGTAAGAGAGGTCTTGCTCTTCAACAAGCCTGCGCGTGTGCCGGAGAACACAACTTCGCCGCCACGATGTCCGGCGCCGGGTCCGATGTCGACAATATGATCGGCACGTTCGATCGTGTCCTCGTCGTGTTCAACAACGATGACTGTGTTGCCCAAGTCTTTGAGCTCGTCCAGTGTTCCCAGGAGCTGTTTGACGTCACGCTGATGCAGCCCAATCGTTGGCTCGTCAAGGACATAGAGGACGCCCGTGAGGCCGCTGCCGATTTGCGTCGCCAAACGAATGCGCTGAGCTTCGCCACCGGAGAGTGTTGTGGCCCGACGGTCCAAACCAAGATAGTCGAGACCAACCTCAACCAAGAATCGCAAGCGGTCTTGCACTTCCTTGAATGGTCGCTCGGCGATGCGGCGATCGGATGCTGACAATTTGATCTTGTTGAAGAACTGAGCAGCCTCAGCCACAGTCAAACATGTTGCCTCGGCAATGCTCTTGTCACCAATGGTCACGGCAAGAGATTCTCGGCGCAGTCGATGGCCGTGGCACTCTTTGCAATCTCGGGCGCTCATGACAGTGGACACTTCCTCTCGCCACTTGTCACTATCGCTTTCGCCAAACCACCGCTCGACATAGCTCCCGAGGCCTGGCCAAGTCACCTTCATTTCCATCCGGCGACTCTCGCCCTTGCGTGTCTTCTGCATGCGCAAAGGAATGCGATCCTCAACTCCGTTGAGAACGGCGTCTTGTGCCTCGCTCGTCAATTCTCCCCATGGCGTTTCGAGATCAAACTTCATGAGTTTTGCTACTGCAGTCAATGACTTACGGTAGTAGGACTTTCTTTTGAAGAACTTGCCGACCTTGCTAGTCATCGCGCCCTTCATGAGTGGCTTAGATGGCTCATCCATCAATAGCTCTGGATCACAACGCCGCACCATGCCGAGCCCCGAGCAGGTTGGACAAGATCCGTGGTGAGAGTTAAACGAGAACATGCGAGGTGTGAGTTCCTCGGGGATCGTTTGCCCGTGATCAACGCAGATTCGGTCTCGGGTGAACCAAGTAGGTTCCCCATCAACTGGGGCAAAGCCAAAGACTCCGTTGGCGTGCTCGAAAGCGGCGGTCACCGATTCCAGGACACGATTACGCATTTTGGCATCGACTTTAATTCGATCGAGAACCAACCAAAGTTCTTTGACTTTGGATAGAGCCGGCAACGCCTCGTCGAGTCGCGCTTCTTTGCCATCAATGAGAACGCGAAGAAAACCCTCTTTCACGAATTCTGGCGCGCGACCCTTAAGCTCGGAAGCCTTGCCCAAGACCAAATCACAGCCAAGGCTACGACTATAGAGCGGTGCGACGAGACGTGCTTTCTCCTGGTCGAAACTCTTAACCTTCTTCCATATGGCGTTGGGTGCCCATGTCTTCAGTTCCTCAGCGCAAAGAGGGCAATGAGGTATTCCGATGCGGGCGTAGAGCAGGCGGAGATAGTCGTAGATCTCGGTTGTAGTCGCTACCGTCGAACGAGGGTTTCTGGAGACGTTCTTCTGGTTAATGGCGATGGCCGGGGCTAATCCCTCGATGCGCTCGACCGGCGCTTTCTCCAATCGTCCGAGAAATTGCCTGGCATAGGCCGAAAGTGATTCCACAAATCGGCGTTGGCCTTCAGCGAAAATCGTATCGAAGGCCAAGGATGTCTTGCCACTGCCCGAGGGACCGGTGATGACTGAGAAGCTTCCGGTCGGAATGGTCACGTCGACCGCTTTCAAGTTATTTGTCGATGCACCTTCAATGATCAAGGCACCGGTCACACTCATGTCTTGCGGCACTTTGCGTTTGCGGCGGTTCAACTTGCGTGGCGAGAGGTGGTTCTTCAGCGCTTGGCCGGTATAAGATCTCTTGATCTTGAGGATCTTGTCGAATGGTCCTTGGAAGATGACTTCGCCACCGCCATCACCACCCTCTGGACCAAGATCGATAATCCAATCAGCCACTTTGACGACATCAAGATTGTGCTCAACGACAATCACTGTGTTGCCCGACTCAACCAGCCCTTGGAGCGCTTCAAGCAACTTCTCTACGTCTTGAAAATGAAGCCCGGTGGTTGGTTCATCCAACAAGTAAAGCGTGCGACCGGTGGCTGGGCGACGCAACTCACTCGCCAGTTTGACGCGTTGCGCCTCGCCACCCGAGAGTGTCGTGGCCGTTTGGCCCAGGCGAATGTAACCCAAGCCGACTGACAGCAAGGCATCAAAGATGCGCTTGATCTTGGGATGATTGACGAAGAACTCAGTGGCGTCTTCGACTGTCATCTCAAGAACATCGAAAATGCTCTTATCTCGATAGGTAATCTCGAGAGTCTCTTCGTTGAAGCGTTGTCCTGCACATTCATCACAGATGACTTCGATATCGGGCAAGAACTGCATCGACACGGTTTTCACACCGGCTCCGGAGCATGCCTCACATCGTCCGCCGACGACATTGAAGGAAAAGCGTCCCTTGGCATATCCTCGCGTCTTAGCTTCTCCGACTTTGGCGAAGAGTTCGCGGATCGGATCCCATACCTTGGTATAGGTAGCTGGGTTCGACCGTGGTGTTCTGCCAATTGGACTTTGGTCAATTTCGATAACCTTGTCGAAATGCTCTAATCCTTCAATCGCGCGGTGTGGGCCAGGTTTCTGCTTCGCACCGTGATAATGGGCACTCAGAGCCCGCTTCAAGATGTCGTCAATCAACGTGCTCTTGCCAGAACCAGAAACCCCGGTCACCACCGAGAATAGGCCGACAGGAAAAGACACATCGATCTTCTTGAGGTTGTGATGATGGGCACCAAGAACAGAAAGACGCCCCTCTTGTGCGACGCGCCTCTGCTTTGGCATCGGAACAACGCGGCGTCCGGATAGATAATCGCCGGTTGCTGAGCCCTCCGCCTCAAGTAGCTCACGATAGGTGCCTGCGCTAATCACCTCACCACCGTGAACACCGGCGTCGGGACCGACATCGATTATGAAATCAGAACGCTCCATCATCTCTTGGTCATGTTCGACGACAAGGACGGTGTTGCCTAAATCTCGCAGCTCCTCAAGTGTCTTGATGAGACGTGCATTGTCACGGGCATGGAGTCCGATACTTGGTTCATCGAGGACATAGAGAATGCCCTTCAACCTCGAACCAACTTGAGTCGCCAAACGAATCCGCTGCGACTCGCCACCTGAGAGAGTTGCGGCACTTCGATTGAGATTAAGATAGCCCAAGCCGACAGAACCAAGGAATTTCAGGCGACTGAGCAGCTCCTTGAGAATCGGGCGGCCAATTAACTCATCATTGCCCTCAAACTCAATGGATTCGAAGAATGCGGCCAACTCTTCAATGCTGGCAATCGTGAGATCGGCAATACCACGATCTCGAAAGCGAACGGCACGAGCGAATTCATTGAGCCTGCTGCCATTGCATGTCTTGCAATCGACATTGGCAAAGAAGCGCTCCATATATTTGTGCGGCTTCGCCTCAAAGGCGTCGCGAAGCCCAGGAATGAGTCCGAGCAGAGGCTTCTTCTTCGAAGACTTCAGCTGCCAGTTCTTCCCTTGGTAGTCCACCTTGAGCTGCAGGACTTCACCGTCGGAACCATAAAGGATCGCATGGCGAACATCGGCATCGATTTCAGACCAAGGTTGGTCCATCTGGAAGCCGTAGTGCTTGGCGATGCTCGGCAAACTCAACATCGAGACATTGCCGTAGTCGCGCAGTTGGGACGAGCCGAGTGGTGCAAGAGCACCATCAGCTATGCTCATTTCTGGCTCCGGGACAATCAGATCTTCGTCAGCATCATGAAGGATGCCTAATCCGTCGCAATTGGCGCAGGCCCCGTGCGGAGAGTTGAACGAGAACAGCCTCGGCTCAAGATCGGGGAATGTGCGAGAAGTGGCCAAGGACACCATTTTTGATGAGAACGTCGCATGCTCATCGCCATCCAGAATGCCAATAAGACCGGAGCCGAGCTTCAATGCCTGCTCAATGGCCTCTGCTAAACGGCTGGCTTTATCTTTGCCGACCTTGAGTCGATCGACCACGACTTCGATCGTATGCCTGACGTAGCGTGCCAGCTTGATCTCTTCATCGAGCCTCAACAACTCACCGTCGATACGGACTCGCAAATAGCCTGCAAGACGAAGATCTTCGAGCTCCTTGCGGTACTCACCCTTCCGATCTTTCACGATGGGTGCCATGACCATCACGGATCGCCCATCTTTTTCCTTCAACAGACGATCGCGAATTTGATCCGCCGTCTGTGGTCGAATCTCCTCGCCGGTCTCCGGACAATACGGAGTTCCTAATCGTGCAAAGAGCAAACGCAGATGATCATAGACCTCGGTCACTGTGCCAACAGTCGACCTTGGGTTGCGGTTTACTGTTTTTTGATCGATCGAAACGGTCGGTGAGAGCCCGTCGATATGGTCGACAGCAGGCTTCTCAATTTGTCCGAGAAATTGACGTGCATACGAAGACAAAGACTCGAGAAAGCGACGCTGTCCTTCGTTGTGAATCGTATCGAATGCGAGGGATGATTTGCCAGACCCAGACACGCCAGTCACAGTCGTCAACGAGCCACGAGGGATCGAAACGTTGACGTTTTTCAAATTATTTTCCCGGGCTCCCCGGACAACAATCTGACTATGACCCATGGGATTTTGAACTCCGGACGGATGCCGTTTGTGTTGATCGAGCAAAGAGGGTGAAACTAACGATAATATGCAGCTTAGCGGTTGCGAACAAAGGGCACGAACGCAGGACTAATCGTCACTTAGGGGCCGCAAGTCGAACCCAAAGATTCAGAAGCATGCAGATTAATGGGAATCTATTCAAGTGTTCCCCGAATGTTGTCGAAGACTTAAATGCAAACGACTCCGGTCGAGAAGCATCGATCTTTCGAAGGACTCACTCGGTCACAAATATCAAATTCTTTTAATGTAGAACCGATAGCTGAGCCTTCGATCGATCGGCTTTTTCTTTCTTCCAAAACGGGAGAATTCCCCACAAAAAAATCAAATGTAGATTTTACTCAATCGTGGATCTGTTCACAGATTCTGCTTCTCACGATTCGTTCATGAAATTTTCCGCGTGTGGATAGTGTGAACACCCTCTTGTGAAGGCCAATGAGACTTTGGAACAATAGAGGTTATCGAATGCTGGGAGCGTGCAGGAAATTGGGTGACTTCCAGCGGACAGAATGTCGCATCACGCAGCTGAACGGGGCGTCATGAGAGCGACTTAGGAATTAAGAAGTTCTTCGACTCGATTACGAATGTCATTACGAATTTCTGCAAAAGACCGCATGATCTCTTCTTCATCTCCGCTGGCATCCGCTGGGTCTGGAAGTGGCCAATGGATGTGTTCAACATCAGCCAGTTCATCAGGATAGTTTTCTTGGGCATGCCCGCACATGGAAACGACGAGATCCAATTCTGAAATCGGAATTTCGTTCACGTTGTTTGATTCTTGTTCGGCAATGTCGATGCCGCACTCGGCCATCGAGACGATGGTTCGCGGGTTGATTCCCTGAGGATCAGTACCCGCGGAGAAGACGCGGTGCCCTTTGGCCATAAGGGCGCGGCCAAAACCTTCAGCCATCTGACTGCGGCATGAATTACCTGTGCAAAGGAATAGGACTTTCATCGCTGCTTCTCTCCCGCTTTCCTGAGTTCTTGCCGCAGAGCCTGCGCCAAGGTGGCATTTCCGGCGACGATCTCACCACCGTACAACCAATTTTCACCGCCATCCAAGTCGGTGACCTCGCCACCAGCCTCGCGGATCAACACCGCGCCACCTGCAACATCCCAAGGGGATAGATGCAATTCCCAAAAACCGTCGAATCGCCCGCAAGCCGTATAGGCCATATCCAAAGCGGCGCTGCCACAACGGCGAATGGCCCGAGTCTTCTTAATCAGGCGGGCGAAATGATCCAAATTGTCGTCTTCGAGAGTATCAATTTTATAAGCAAAACCCGTTGAGAGCATCGCATCGATCATCTCAGTCGTCTTACTCACTTCGACTGAGACCCCATTCAGTGTTGTCCCAAGCCCTTGCCCCGCCAAGAACAGTTCATCTAAGCGAGGAGCAAAAACGCATCCAGCCACAGGGATTCCCTGGTGCAGGACTCCGAGCGACACCGCAAACATCGGAATCTGGTGAACGAAGTTCGTTGTGCCATCCAGAGGGTCGACAATCCAAAGGAATCCGTCCTCCGCGGGATTAGAACCGCTGTGATCGCCAGATTCTTCCGCAAGACAGTCGTGATTCGGAAAAATGCGCTGAATTTCGGCGACAATGAACTCTTCGGAAGTGCGATCGGCCTTGGTCAGTAAGTCACGACTGCCCTTGAAGTCGACATCTTCGGCCTTTAGTTGGCCAAGATGATCCATGAGGATGACGCCGGCGGCTCGGGCGATCCGCTCCATGTGCAGGAGAATCAGTTCGATTTCTTCGGTTTCTGCCATCGGACCTTTTCTCTTTGCTGCTTCCACCAGTCCATTCGAACCGAAATGTCCTTCTCGTAGCCGAAGGGGGAAGGATCGAAGTATATCGTACCCTTCTTTTCAGAAGGCAAATAATCCTGATCTACGACAGCTTCGTCGAAGTCGTGGGGATATTTGTAACCCTGTCCGTAGCCGATCTCTTTCATGTGGGCGGTTGGAGCGTTGCGCAAATAGTGCGGCACTTCGAAGACCTCCCCTGATTTGATGTCTTTCTTCACAGCATTGTAGGCGGCGTAGATGGCGTTCGACTTAGGAGCCGTTGCCATGTAGACCGCTGCCTGCGCTAAAGCCAACTCCCCTTCCGGTGACCCCATGACGTGAAAACTCTCTCGCGCCGCCAGGGCAAATGTCAGGGCGTTGGGGTCAGCGAGACCAACGTCCTCGGAGGCGAAGCGGATGATGCGTCGAGCGACCCAAAGTGGATCTTCGCCGGCATTGAGCATGCGCACCATCCAGTAAAGGGATGCTTGAGGATCTCCACCACGCATGGACTTGTGAAAAGCGCTCATGACGTTGAAGTGGTCTTCACCAGAGCGATCGTATCGGAGACGGCCTTCATTCAAGGCGCGCTCGACATAAGCTGCATCTAAGAGTTTCTTACCCAAGTGTCCTCTCGCCTCTTCTCTCATGAGTAAGGCCTCGAGAGCATTAAGGCTACTCCGTGCATCTTTGGCTGACCGCTTCACCAGAGATTCGATCGCACCATCGGTCAAGCTGACGCCCTCGGGCAAATCATGACGAGTCGGCTCGGCCAGGGCTCGGCGGATCAGTGCTTCTATGCTATTCGCGTTGAGGGGCGCCAAAGTGAAAAGTTGACAGCGAGACAAAAGAGCTGCATTCAGTGCAAAGGACGGGTTTTCTGTTGTGGCACCGATGAGCACGATCGTGCCATCTTCGACATGAGGAAGAAATGCGTCCTGCTGACTCTTGTTGAAACGATGGATCTCATCAACAAAGAGAATGGTCCCAATGCCCTCTGCTTGTCTTTGGTAGCGCGCTTCTGCCACGACTTCGCGCACCTGCTTGACTCCGGAGAGCACCGCACTGAAAGCGACAAACTTGAGGCCGGTGCGTTTCGAAATGACGCGAGCTATCGTTGTTTTGCCAACGCCCGGCGGCCCCCACAGGATCATGGACGGGACGTGATCTTGATCGATCAAATCGCGCAGAAGAGAACCCTTGGCGATCAATTCGTCTTGGCCGACAATGTCTTCAAAGTCTACCGGGCGCATTCTTTCAGCCAAAGGCTGAGAATCTACACTTGCCTCGGATTCTTCGAATTCGTCGTCAAATAGGCCGCCAGAGCTCATGGACGTAGCCCAGCAATGGCCGCACAGATGGCATCTTGGGCTTTCCGAGCCCGAGAAATTTGGGCGTGATTGCAGAGAACAGAGAATGCCACATAGCGCTTGGGGGCGATTTTCACGTAGCCGCTAAGGGCGCTGATTCCACTCATCGTCCCGGTCTTGGCGAAGACTCGGCCTTCGAGTTTATTCATCCGGCGGTTCAGAGTGCCAGGGCGTTTCGGTTGCGCCAACAACTCACAGAATTGGTCGCGCTTTTCCTCTTCTTGAGCCACTTCAACGAGGGCCTTCACCATCTGTTGAGCGCTCACCTTGTTCTTGCGCGACAGCCCACTGCCGTCAGCGATGACTGTGCCCTCTTCCAAGATTCCGCGCTCTTGGAGCCAAGCCGTCAGCGCCGTCGTCCCGCCTTCAAAACTACCTTCACCTTGAAGCTCATTGCCCAGGACACGGAGGACCAACTCAGCATAGAGGTTCTGGGAGTACTTGAGCATCGGCGCCAATGTGCGTTCAAGTTTTGACGTGTAGACCATTAGGTCGTCTAAGGAAGAAACATCAAAATCGGATTCAACAGCACCGACCCCACCCTCGACAACGACACCTTTATTGCGCAGGGCCCGATGCAATGCGTGAACAAAATAGAGGGAGCCGTTGTGTACATTTGCTTTGGTCTCAAATCCAGCTCCTTTGCGCCACAAACGACCAAGAACAGAGAAGTCGTTACTGTGATTCCCTCGCCTTACGTCGACAGAATGGCTCTTCTTGTTGTTGGTCAAGGACAACTTGTTCTTGACCTTCACGTAGCCGATATCCGGAAAGGGCCGAACGCGTGGTTTGCCTGCCACGGTACGTAGTTTGAATGTCGTCTGATTGTCATTGAAGACCAGTGGGCGCACATCGACCATATAGGTCTTCCAGACCGCGTCCTTGGGCCAAGCGGGCCCTGTGCGTGGCCCAACAAATGCCCGTCCATCGGCAAGGATTCGGCCATCGATCCTGGTCAAGCCTTGATCGATCAAGGCTTCGGCCAAGACTTCCATGGGACGAGTTGGGTCACCGTCAAAGAAACGCGCACTGAAAGTCGGGTCACCGCCACCGATGACGACCAAGTCACCGCTGAGGACCCCAGCTTCCATCGTGCCGTCCATGGCAAACCTGGTCTTGAGGCGATGGTCGAGTCCGAGTTGATCAACGACAACAGCCCCTAAGATCAGTTTCATGTTCGACGCTGGAATCTCTTCCATCGTTTGCCGGTGGCCGAAGAGCACTTGCTTGGTCGAGACATCCATGATCATCACAGAAGACTCGACCTTGCCGCCTAACCGTGAAATCTCCCGGCCGACGCGACTACGAAGATCTTGTATCTGGGATTGAGGGACCAACCTCGGCTTTTCAACCGTCACAGGAGGCGATTGACTATGATCCGAATTCGAAGAAGCGGACACCTGGGGGCCAGGAACCTGCTTGTGAGCTGCTTCACCACAAGCGACCAGCGCCGTGAGAAGAACTGCACAAAGCAGAGGCAGAGACTTCTTTATTGGATCTAAGGGCGCTCTCATTTAGCGATCGCCATAACCATTTGGATGCGATTCAGCCCATTCCCAAGCTGTGCGAACGATCGTCTCGAGGTCACCATACTTGGGCTTCCAGTTGAGCACTTCTTGCGCTCTTTTGTAGTCAGCAATCAAGATAGCCGGATCGCCAGCACGACGAGCAACGGCCTCGCTCTTGATGGGCTTTCCTGTGACCTTAGCGACGGTGTCGATAACCTCGCGCACAGAATAGCCGGTTCCGTTACCGAGATTGAAGGCTGAGCTCACGCCACCACCCTCTAAGTACTCAAGACCTTTGATATGAGCATCTGCCAAGTCAAGGATGTGAATGTAATCACGAACACAAGTGCCATCGATGGTCTCGTAGTCGTCACCAAACATCTTGATGTCATCACGTTGACCGAGGGCGACCTTGAGAACCAAAGGAATCAAATGAGTCTCTGGCTCGTGATCTTCGCCAATCACTCCACCTTCAGCTGCGCCGGCAGCATTGAAGTAGCGCAAGATCACATGCTCCATGCCATAAGCCGATTGGTAATCCTTCAGGATATGCTCGATCATGAGCTTCGTGCGGCCGTAAGGATTAATAGGATCTTGTGGATGAGCTTCGTCGATGGTGTCGTGTACGGGATTGCCAAACGTAGCGGCCGTCGACGAGAAGATGAAGCGCATCACGCCAGCACGACGCATGGCACGTAGGAGCACCAGAGTCGATCCGACGTTGTTGAAGTAGTACTTCTCTGGGTCTTCGCAAGACTCACCAACATAGCAGTGTGCAGCAAAGTGAAAGACCGCGCGGATATCATGCTCGGCGAAGAGTTTATCGAGTTTGGCCTCGTCGTCGAGACTACCTTCGATAAAAGGCGTGTCGCCACAGGCGGCACGATGTCCTTCTGAAAGATTGTCGTAGCAGAGCGTTTTGAATCCGCGTTGCCGTAATTCCCAAAGACAATGACTGCCGATATAGCCGGCACCGCCTACAACAAGAATAGTATCGCCCTGACTCATGGTGTGTTTCCTCGGATTGTGTCTTTCACTGATGAATTTCAATTCAAGCCGATTCAGCCTCGATGAGCGATCGGCGTCGAATTTACTTCAAATCGAAGTCCTTGGGCTCGTGCTTGCGGTAGAGGTCGCGGTTGCGCTTGTACCACGCAAGCCACTGATTGCGAATTCGAACTATGTCCACGATTTCCAGATCGTTGGGAATCACTCGCTCGATCCAAGCCAAGGTTGTCGCATTGAGACTCTCATGGATACGCCTAAACGCATAAACGTCGGTCTCGGTTTTCATCGACATAATCAGGGAAGGGGTCACCATTTTTGGTGGATAATCCTGAAGAATGTGGTTTGCCATACCACGAACACGCGGGTCCTTCTCGTGCTTTTGATTGGCAAAGAGCTTGGTGACGTTGAGGACTCTCTCGTCGCCAAAACGAACATTCATTTGCTCTAATGCAATACAGCGAACCACGTGATCAACATCTCGAAGAGCGGTGATAAATGCTTTGCGCAAGATTTTGGCCCGTGGATCGTCACGCTTCATTGGCGGCGCTTTTGACAGGACGACCACGGCTTCTCGGCGCTTCTCCTCGTGGGGAGAGTTGGCCAAGTTGTTGATGTAGTCATCGAGAGTTGGGTCTCGATCTTTCGGATCTTCTTTGGCTGGTTTCTTCTTCAACCGCACAATGGCTTCGTGGTATTTCTCAAGTTGAGACGCTGTCTGGTCGTCGGAAGCATGCACAAGGAGACGCTCTAAAACACGAATCGCTTCTGCGTTTCGGCCTTGAGCCAAACGGCTATCGGCAAGTTGTTCATAGAATCTGCGAGACTTGGGCTCGAGGACGAGAATGGCCTCATAGTCTTTTGCTGCATCTTCATGACGATCAAGTCGCCGGGAACACCAAGCTCGCATGGTCAAGACTCGTGTGTCATTACCATCGGTGTCAATCACATCAGTCAAGATATCCACGGCATCAGTAAACTTGCGTTGACTGCGAAATGCTTCAGAAATCAGAAGACGTGTTTGCCGGAGTGCGCGCGGATCATCCCGCACCTCTTCATTCGACAAGATCTCTTGGAGGCGAACAACACCCTCATTGAATTTGTTGATTCTAAAGTAGCATTGCGCGAGGCCGAAAGTTGCCTTGATGTGACCAGGCCACAGCTGAATGACTCGCTTGAATTTTTCAATTGCTTGGGGCCAGTTTTCCTTGTTGGAGTGATAAACACCCAACCCATCCCAAGCCCATGTGAGATAGCGGTCGATCCCTAAGGCCGTCTTGAATTCTCTGTAGGCTTCATCCAATTCACCCGTTTGACCGAGGATACGACCATAGAGGTAATGGTCAATGGCATTGCCACGGCTCTGAGCCCGTGAGGCGTAAAGCGTGATGACATTTTCGATATCTGTCTTCGTGCCAATCAAGGCCTTTTCTTGTTCGCTGACGGCAGCGTTGACCACCGTGGACAGACGCGTGCGCCGCCCCAATGATGCCCGGTAATCGGGGTCGTTCTTGAGCTCGGTCTGACCGCCCTTATTTTTGACGAATTTCTCGTACTCTCGGATCATGGCGTCATCTTCGTCTTGCGCCAGAGCGATCAAAGGAGCCATCAAGAGGATGGCGATTGACAGGGTTATTTGCCTGACCATGGATGTAAGTCCTTGAAACAAGAAAACTAGGGTCACTTGAGCTAATTTTACCAAAGCTGGGCGACGCGCCGAAGGGCAGGGCTAAGTCGTTGGCCCTAAAGGACTCGCCGCGAATTTCCGATAGAAAAGAAGCAGGGCTGGGCATCCGCCCTGTCCTTTCCTGGCTAATTCTGGAGCGAGAAGATTATGAATGACAAGATCCCACGAGATCGCCGGGTGGCAGACCGACTGGATTCTGGCCATTTAGTCATTCACACGGACGTCGGCGAAACCGACCTCAATCGCACTCTCGGCCTGGGAGTGACCTTGGATTTGAATGAATTCGGCATCAAGGTCCAAGCTTCCGAGCCAATCCCCTTGGGCGAGCGGTTCCGCTTCAGCTTAGCTGTAGGCGACGATGTCATCGAAGCCACGGGAAAAGTGGTCCACGTCAGCCGAATCCTGAACGGGACCTTCGAAATGGGCGTTGAATTCGTTGAAATCTACGCACGTTACATCGAAAAGATTCGTCGTCATATCGAGTCCCAGCAAGTTTAGTACGGAACCCATCAATTCTTGATGGCGTACAATTGTCCTAAATCCCATCAATCTAATTGCCATTCCGGGCACATCTAATTGCCTACCCGGGACGTTAGGTATAAATTTGCACATGTGAGCAGCAGGAATTCAATCAAGGATTCCGTGCCTGCTCCCATTGGCAAACGACCAACGCGAGGGGACGATGATGGCAATTCCCACAGTTCAGCAAACAGATCTGAAAGGTCTAGAACTCAAGGTTCGGGGCAAAGTGCGCGACATCTACGACACAGGGGAACATCTCCTGATCGTCGCGACGGATCGCATTTCTGCCTTTGACCACATTTTACAGTCGCCGGTTCCCAATAAAGGAGCCGTGCTCACTCAGATCTCCCTCTTCTGGTTCAACTTGCTCAAGGATGTCACGCCGAATCACCTGGTCACTGCAGATGTGGATGAAATGCCTGAGGCAGTCAAGAAGCATGCCGACGTCCTGCGGGGCCGGAGCATGCTCTGCCTAAAAGCCACTCCCTTTGACGCTGAATGCATTGTTCGAGGCTACCTCGTCGGATCTGGTTGGAAGGACTACCAACGAACCGGCCAAGTTTGCGGGATCGATCTGCCCACAGGCATGGCCAAAGGCGATCCGATTAGCCCAGCGATTTTCACTCCATCAACCAAAGCGCAAGTCGGTCTCCATGACGAAAACGTTGATTGGGATGGATTCGCCAAGGCCGTGGGCGAAAAATGGGCCACACCAATGAAACAACGCACGCTGGATGCCTTTGCAGCATGCTCTGAGCACGCCGCTTCCTGTGGCATCACCCTTTGCGACACCAAGCTCGAGTGGGGCTTGGTTGATGGAGCGCTGACTCTGATCGACGAGGCCTTCACCCCCGATTCATCGCGGTTTTGGAAGACAGACGAGAAGAACGCCACGCCAAAAGGCGAGGATCCACCCAGTTTCGACAAGCAGGTCGTTCGCGACTGGCTCGAAACCAGTGGCTGGGACAAGACCTCAGCGCCACCTGCTGTGCCCGAGGAGATCCTTGAAGTTGCCGCTGGCCGCTATTTAGAGATCTATGAGTTGCTCACCGGCAAGCCGCTAAGCGTCTAACCAGCAATTGAGAGAATCAACCATGAGTGACCCACTCGTCATGATCCTGATAGGCAGCGAGTCTGACTTTGATGCCATGAAACCTTGTGTGGAAGTACTTGAGGAGTTCGGCGTGCCTAACCAGGTGACCGTGGCCTCCTCCCACCGGGCTCCCCATGTTGTCGAGCGCATCGCCAGGGAGGCTGAGGGCAAGGGCATTCAAGTGATGATATGCGCTGCTGGCATGTCGGCTCACTTGGCCGGTGCTGTCGCGTCTTACACGATCCTCCCGGTCATCGGTGTGCCAATGGAAACGCCCGCCTTCAAAGGTTTAGATGCGCTCCACTCGATGGTCCAAATGCCAGGTGGAATACCAGTCGCGTGCATGGGCATTGGCAAGCATGGCGCTAAGAATGCTGCCTTCGAGGCTATCCAAATCTTGGCATTGCATGACAGAGAACTGAAAGATCGCCTCTACGCCTATCGTGATGAGCTTTCCGACAAAGTTGCTGCCATGGATCGACGCGTTCAAAAACTGCTCCGCAGAGAATAGAAACTCCCCCTATGCGAAATCCTACGATCATCTGGCACGGTGATGCCAACGGACATGCCACTCTGATTGATCAGACACTCTTACCCGGAGAGTTGCGATACATCGAGATTCGCGACAAGGAAACCATGTGGGACGCAATCAAGCGGCTTGCCATCCGTGGAGCACCCGCCATTGGAGTCGCTGCCGCTTATGGCGTCGTTCTTGGTTTGCAAAAATGGCAAGAAGACGGTGAGGCAAGTCTGGACCAACACCTGGAAGAGACCTGTGACTACTTAGCCTCATCGAGACCGACCGCCGTGAATCTCTTCTGGGCCTTAGATCGTCTTTCTAACCTGCATACCGAGAATGCTGAGCTTTCCCCGCCCGCGCAAGTTGAGGCCATCTTCAAGGAAGCGTGCCAGATTCAATTGGAAGACCAGTTGATCTGTGACGAGCTGGGGCGCATTGGAGCAGAATTGGTCAAGGACCAAGACGTCCTCATCACCCATTGCAATGCTGGCGCTCTCGCAACAGCTGGTTCCGGGACCGCATTGAGTGTCATGTTTCACGCTCATGAGGCCGGCCGAGCGTTCCGGGTGTTCGTGGACGAAACACGTCCGTTGCTCCAAGGTGCGCGGCTGACGGCATGGGAGCTCAAAGAAGCCGACATTGATGCCACATTGATTTGCGACAACATGGCCGCACACGCCATGAAGACCCAAGGTATCAGCCGTGTGTTTGTTGGCTCCGACCGGATCGCAGCCAACGGCGATGCCGCCAACAAGATTGGAACCTATGGCTTGGCAGTCTTAGCCAAAGCTCACAACGTCCCCTTCTATGTCGTCGCCCCGAAGTCCACCTTCGATCTCAGCCTCGCCGGCGGTGACGAGATCCCCATCGAAGAACGAGACCCTGCCGAGATCACAATCATCAACAATCAACGTTGTACCCCGGAAGGTATGAAAACTTGGTCACCGGCTTTCGATGTCACTCCTGCCGCCCTGATCACGGGCATTGTGACCGAAAAGGGGATCATCACTCCGGTTACCACCGAGGAAGTGCGTCGCGTCCTCAATTCTTAGGCTCTCACCCTGAATATAGATCCACAGGGCATTCTTTTAAGATATAGATCATTCTGAACGATAAAGGTATTGAGAGACTTTTTTGACCACACTGCCCTGGTTCCCCTGAGGCAGTCCAGTGGAGAGAGACGATGGCGATTCCCGACCGTGACACGGAGATCGCAATGACGACACCCAGCTCAGGCCGTAAAGTTTCACACTACGCGACTCCGGTTGCGGATGAAGAACTAGAATTCATCCAAGCCATCGAGACGTTCAAGAGTGAGACGGGCCAATTATTCCCTAGCTGGAGCGAGGTGTTGCAGGTCTTGAAGAACTTGGGTTACAGCAAGTAATCCAATTCTTCGCCGTAGATGTTGAAATGGCGGCTTCCTCCCGAGTGCCTGGTATGAAGCCGCCATTTTTTTTACGCGAGACTCGTCTTAGATCGACTCGTCTTCTTCCTGCTTGGCTTGGGCGTTCTTCGTCATCACAACCAAAGTCGTGATTGTTCCGCCGACCATGAGGACGGGGAGAGACACCATCAAGACGATGGACGTAAACCACTCTGATGAATCCGGCGTGACCACGGCGGAATTAACGGCCTGCTTTCAGCTTGGTCAGGCGAATGCCTCGACGGCCAAGAGTGCCATGACCAAGAAGATCAGTGATAGATGTCGCATCATGACGTCCTATCCATAACCAAAAGAACCATCAGTAACGTTATGTGCACAATGGTGCCGCGCAAGAGCAGTCTGGCCATCAGGTCGCTTCGTTGGCGATAAAAGGCAACGCCTAAAGCCAACAGACCAAGACCCAAAATTGGCGCACCCATCGCATACACGACGCCTGCCCATCCCATACTTGCTGGCAAGAGCGTAAAGACTGTCAGCAAACTTGTATTGAGCAGAACCTGTCTTGCCGTCCGCTCGCCTGAAAGGTCAATGCGGGAAAGCATACGATAACCAGCGTCAGCATAGTCCTTGCGATACATCCAACCCAACGCCAAGAAATGGGGATATTGCCAGAGGAAGAGGACTCCGAAGAGAACCCATGCCTCCAAATCAATAGATCCTGTTACGGCCGTCCACCCCATCATGGGTGGGATGGCACCTGGAATCGCGCCAACCGCGGTGTTCCAGTGGGTCGTCCGCTTCATCGGTGTGTAGATAAGAACGTAAGACAGAACACAGAGGCCACCTAAGATGGCGGTGATTGCATTGACGCCAATGGCCAGCCACGCAGTTCCGATGAAGCTCAACAGAATGCCATAGATGAGGGCATTCAAAGGCATCACGGCACCGGAAGGCAGTGGTCGGTTCTGCGTCCTGACCATCAACCGATCATGGTCACGTTCCAAAAACTGGTTCAGAACAATTGAACCACCACCGGAGAGGCCTGCGCCGATCAACAAACTCGTCAGGGTCCACCACTCTGTCTCTCCCGTTTGGGCCAAGAAGTAGCCAGCAGCTGTCGTCATGAGGACGACGAGCATGGCTCGCGGCTTGGTCATTGCGAGATATTGTGAGACTTGAGACCACATGACTGAATTACCGTTATCTACCTTCTCGACGTTTAGTTCGAAGCGACCGTCGTTGTACCGGGCACAGGTACGCCGTCCTCAATATGCTGAGGAGTGTAATCCTCTTTCATGTCAGGATGGCTGTACTCGTAAGGACCCCGGTAAACTTGGATTGGACTACTAAAGTTTCCATGAGGAGGAGGCGTTGGGGCAGCCCACTCCAGGGAGTTTGCACGCCACGGATTGTCGGGAGCTTTGTCGCCCTTATAGACGCTGACAAAGAGGTTAAAGAAGAACGGAATCTGAGCGAAGCCCAAGCAGATGGCCGAAATGGTCATGAACTGGTTCGCCCAGTGGAAGTCTTCCAGGTACTTGTAACCCGTGTTCGTGGCCTCGTCCCAAGCACCCACGGCGATACGACGAGGGTGACCTTGAGTACCCACATAATGCATCAGCATGAATGTGCCGTTCAAGAACAAGAGGGTCAGCCAGAAATGAATCTGTCCCAAGGTCTTGTTCATCATCCGGCCAAACATCTTCGGGAACCAGTAGTAAACCGCCGCGAAGATCGACATGACAGTCGAAGCGAACACCACATAGTGAATATGAGCAACGATGAAGTAGGTGTCGTGAAGATGGATATCGACTGGCGTTGCCGCCATGAAGATACCTGAGAGTCCACCGATGATGAACATACCAACGAACGACAGCGCGAAGAGCATTGGCACTTCAAAGTGAAGCTGACCACGCCAGATGGTGCCAAGCCAGTTGAATACCTTAATCGCACTTGGCAACGCAATGAACATCGTCGAGACCATGAAGGTCAGGCCAAGGTAAGGATTCATGCCTGATTGGAACATATGGTGTCCCCAGACGAAGAAGCCCATCCCGGTGATACCACTCATGGAGTAGACCATTGGCTTGTAGCCGAAAACTGGTTTGCGAGCGAATGTTGAGAGGATGTCAGAGACAATGCCCATGCCCGGCAGAACCATGATGTAAACTGCAGGATGGCTATAGAACCAGAAGAGATGCTGGAACAAGAGGACTTGTCCACCACCGGCTTTGACCACTTGGCCGACACCGTCTGGTCCAGAGTAGATTTGCTTACCAGCAACCAATCCATCAGGGCAGAAGAAACTTGTTCCGGCAACGCGGTCGAGGAACACCATGATCAAGGTCGATGCCAAGACTGGTGTCGCCAAGAGAGTCAAGATCGATGTAATGAAGATCGACCAAACCACCAAAGGCATACGGAAGAGAGTCATTCCAGGTGCGCGGAACTTCAACACTGTGGTGATGTAGTTGACCGCACCCATGACACCGGAGAAACCGGTGAACAAGACGCCCAAGGCCCAGAACGTCACGCCATTGCCTTCTTGAATCGCGGAGAGTGGTGGATACGAAGTCCAACCTGCCCCGTTCGGTCCACCCTCGACAAAGAACCCAGCGAGCATGAAGATCGCGCCAGGCACGAACATCCAGAAGCTCCACATGTTCAGTCTTGGGAACACCATGTCCGGTGCGCCAAGCATCAGTGGTATGCACCAGTTACCGAAGAAGCCAACCATCAACGGGATAATGACCAAGAAGATCATCACCGACGCATGCATGGTGACTGCGGCGTAATAGTTCTCTGGCGAGAATTGACCAAATATCGGAATGTCCGAGAATGGCCAAGCCAATTGCCAACGGACGGCGATGGCAAGTAAACCACCCAAGGCAAAGAGCAACATTCCTGAAAACAGGAACTGCTTTGCGATCATCTTATGGTCAACCGTAAAGAAGTACTTCTGAATGAAGCTCTCTTCGTGGTGGCCATGATCTCCGTGATCATCGTGGTCAGCTGATGCTGCTGATGCGTTCATACTAATTCCTCAGACCTTTGCCTGCCCCATAGGCGGGCAGCTTGAACACTACTTCTGTTCGAACTCTTCTGGACGCCAATAACGAAAGTTTTGCACGGACGACTCATAGTCGATTCCGCCTTGTGCTTTCGATAGTTCGGCTACCTTGGCGTCCCACTCGTCAGGCTCATGAATCGTCATCAGAGCTCTCATGGTGTAGTGGGAAGCACCGCAAAGTTCGGCGCAAGCGATTTCGTACTCGCCTGCTTTGTTGGCTTCGAACCAGCCAGTCATCGTCAAACCAGGAACCAAATCCTGCTTGAAACGAAGCTCTGGCAAGTAAAGAGAATGGATCACGTCGATCGAACGCATCTGCAATATGACCGGACGATCCTTTGGAACCATGAGGACATTTTCGATGGTGAAATCGTCGTCAGTACCCCATTCTTCGTCTGGACCCTGATAGCGGAAATTCCATGCAAACTGCTGAGCCAAGACATGCACCTGAACGGCGTTGTCGTCTTCTTGAGTTGGGAAAGTCGCTGGATCTTTGATTTCAGCCCATGTTTGGAACTGAAGGACGGCCAAGAGGAGCAGGATGATCGCTGGGGTTGCGGTCCAGATCAATTCGGCCTTGTAGTTGCCGTGGATGTAGTGGGCTTTCCCACCTTCCTTGGCGCGATACTTGATGATGAAATAAATCAACAAGCCTTCGGTGCCAACGAACACGATGCCAACCAACCAGAAGATCAACCAAAAGAGGTCATCAGTCTTCTGAGCAGTTTCGGAAATCGCTTCAGGAAGCAACCAGCCCCTCTGACTCATTGCTGGGGCAGCAAGGCAAAGGACAGCAAATATGGGTGCGATGACTTTCGCCCGTAAGCTGCGCCAATTCATAGGATGATTCTCCTTCAGGGCACCGAGTGAAATCAAGGCGGCGCGCAGGCCGCGTTTTTTCGTTGAGGTCGTCATCAGCGACTGATCTCCGCGTTGATGGCCACTTCCTTGCCAGGCTCAATGGTGACCGTTTGCACGACCGTCTTCATGTCATTGCGCTCATGGGCAAAGCTAATTTGATACGTGCCAGCGGGCAGGTTCTTGATCTCGAAGCTTCCGTCTTCACTCGAAACAGTGAAGTAAGGATGCTTGAAGATGTAAACCGGCGCCTGCATCCAAGGATGGATATCGCAAGCGAAGCTGGCCCCAACTTCAGGGTTCTCCAAGACCTCCGTATTGGTCGTAGGAACCGCTTGGGTCTTATTAATACCAGGATTAGCGAGGCCAGAGAAATGATAGTTGTGTGGTGTCTTGTCACTGTTCTGGATCGCTAGCTCTTGCCCAGCCATGGCTGCGACAATGTGCGGCACGTAGCGACATGCTTGCTGATTGATCTGGAAAGGGCTGGCAGAAGGCTCGAATTCGAACCTTTGAAATCCCTTGGAGATATAGACGACGACGTTTTGCAAACCACCGCTATTCGAGACCAAGAGGTCTTCTCTGTAGAGCGTGGCAGCCTCGACACAGTACCCGGTTTTCGAGTTGTTGATCTTCTTCGGCTTCGAGGCCTTGCCGGTGTACTTAACCATCCCTTTGACGGTGCCGGAATTCGGAACTGTTCCCGTCCGGATCGCGTCACTGGAGGTTACTGAGACTTCGCCGGAAGTCGGGCCGAAATCACCATCGCCAGTATCTTCAACAGCGCCACCCTTGGCGCCACGATAGCGAGGATCGTTTATGGCACGATACTCAGTGTAGTTCTGGGGTCCACGCCGTTTCGGACCACCATCGCAGCCTACGAGAGGCATCAACGACGAGACCAAAAGCAGCAACACAAGACTCGGTGCCAATTTGCCGTGAGACATCAACATCCCTTTTCTCTTTGCTAACCCAAAGGGGCTAAGCCGAGCTAACAGAAAGACCTCAAAACACGGGGTTCTGCCGGCCGACCAAATGGACAGACCGCTCCCAGAAAGAGGGTACTTCGGCCCTCCACAGATATAGCGTCTTTGGGGAATTTAGCAAGTCCAGAGGGGCTTTAGACGGGGTCCATAAGGGTGCGTCTTATTGTCCCTCAACTGCCTCCTCTGGGGTCTGAGCTTTGAGGAGGCTAAACTGAAGGATAGAACTCGTTCCAGTAGGTGAGAAAGATGGCTGAATCAGCTCCCAACAAAAAAATCGTCGTTTCCACGGTCACTATTGCCGCTATTCTTCTAGCATGCGCAGCAGCTTGGAGCCTTTCCAATCGAAAACTCGGCTTAAAAGACCAATTGCAGGAGCGTCGGAACGTCAAATCACCCATTGCGACGGGCAAGACCGATGAGACGAGCGCCAAGAAGCTCGACTCTCCTGTGCCACCCTTCCGTTTCGCTTCCGCCAACGGCGGCAAGCTTGGGCTCGAAGACCTCAAAGGCAAAGTTTGGGTTGCAGAATTCATCTTCACCAGCTGTGCTGGCTATTGCCCTGAAATGAGTCAAATGACTCAATTGCTGCAAGAGCGGACGACCGATCTACCTGATCTCAACTTCGTCAGTTTCTCTGTCGATCCAGACCGTGACTCCCTGTTAGCCCTGAAGGAGTATGCGGCCGAATACAAAGCCAACAACGAGCGCTGGCATTTCCTTCGCGCCGCTCAAAAGGACGTCCAGGCGTTGGGTCGCCATGGTTTCTTCCTTCTCAATGACACAGATGCGCTGATGCACTCCAAGAAGTGCGCCTTGGTCGATCGAAACGGTCACATTCGAGGGTATTTCGATGGCGCCGGAGCCGAGCGGGTCTCAGACTTCAAGGCCTTAGAAGTGATGGCTCGAGAGCTGTACGCGGAAAAAGGTGAATAATGGACTTTGTTTCGTCACTGCCAGCAGTCAACGCCAGCCTCAATCTTGTTGCTTTCTCCCTGCTGGTCTTGGGCTATCGCCAAGTGAAGTCTGGCCAGGTCGAAAAACACAAGAAGACCATGCTTTGCGCCTTGGTCGCATCGGCCCTTTTCCTGGTTTCCTACCTGACCTACCACTCTTTAGGTGAGGAGAAGCATTTCGCTGGAGAAGGTGTCATTCGCTATATTTACTTCTTCATTCTGATTACGCACATTCCGCTGGCGGCCATCATGGTGCCCCCGATCTTGATTCTGGCTCATGCTGGGATCAAGGACAAGATCGATCGCCACAGGAAACTGGCGCGTTTTGTCTTGCCGGTATGGATGTACGTATCCGTGACAGGTGTTCTCATTTACGTGCTCCTGCACGTTCTCTACCCCAAATAGCGGATCATCTCGTCGATTGTCATTCGTCGCGCTAGCCTACTTCGAGTGAAGGAAGGCAAAAAGGACGTACCAAACCACACCAACAAAGTGCCAGTAGATCATGCAGTTGCCGCAGCTGGCTTTGAGATCGCGAAAGTCGACTCCGGCACGTCCGCGAAAATAGCACTTTGCCAGAAAGATCATGCCTCCAAACACGTGCAATACGTGAAGTGCAGTGATCATATAGAAGAGAGCGGTGAAGTTGGCCGAGTACTCGAGCTGAACACCTGCAGAGAGCAGTGAGTTCCACAGAGCCATCTGGGAAACGCAGAAACCGAGCCCCAGAATCCAAGTCAACGCCACTCGCCTCGTCAGTTGCCTCCGGCGCTCGGGCTTAGCCCCGATCATGGCCCAAAAACCAGCTAAGCTTGAAGCGACGATGAAGCCGGTGCTGATCCAAAGATCACGCACCAAAGTCGGCGCATCTGGTGGTGGCCAAGCCCCAGATTCACGGCGCAAGATCACCAAAGCCGAAAGAATGCCGGCGAAGAGCATCACCACAGAGGCACAGAAAATGACAACCGCCAAACGAGCTGCCGAAACAGGCGGGCCGCTGTTGTTTTGTTGGCCGCCGCTGCCGCTTCCGCCACCACCTCCTCCGCCACCCTCATCATCAGGTGGCCATACAGCAGGTGGTTCGTTGGTCTTCGGATCTTCTAATATTGCGGAGGGGGTAACCATAGTGATCTATCTTAGCTCCCTCCCTTCGCTGGAGACAACATTCTCTCATCTGATGCGTCAACTCGTCCGATTTGCGGCGGCGACAACGACTTAGGAGTCCCGTATGTGCCTTCGCCTTGGATTCTTGGAGCAAGAAAATCAAGGGGTACGGATTGTCGGCTTACGTTGGAGACGGCAGTTGATTGGAGGGCGAGACGCCCACCCCTCCGGCTAGTTCATAGGGCTTGAGTTCCCACAGAGAGGCATAAGAAAAGCACCGCCTCAAATGAGGCGGTGCTTCGATTCAATTCTCAGAACTCACGCCGAGATCTACTTCATGAGATCAGGAGTCACCTTGCGGGCCTCTTCATCGTCATAACCCATATGCAAGTAACGCATCATGAGCTTCAAGTGATCACCCTTATAGGTTTTGAGATCTCCGGTGATCGACGATGCCACATAACGTGTCATCTTCGATTCAGCGATCTCGCCCACAGGAACCTTGAGGTTCGAATTAGTGGCATAGTCCTTGATATTGGCAAAGCCTCGACGAATCACCATTTCCGTACCCATGACAACGGTGCCATCAGTCTTCGTGATCATCCATTCTTCACTGAAGTTCGAAGGCATGTTCGTGCCTGGGAGCAACTTCAGAGGATTCGCCAACCAACGTGTCGTCCAATCCGAGCGCAGTTTGCGGCCAGCCCAGACAAGATTCGGAGCAAAAACGCCAATCTTGGCGTCACGCTCCTCATCACCAATGGCATGGCAACTGTTGCAGTTCACTTCGCGGAAGACGTTTCCAGCCATGACCTTTTCTTTTGCGGTCAATGGCGCGAGGTCCGGTGCGACGTAGGGAGTCGATTGCGAATCCAGGGCGCCGAAGAACTTCACAATTGTTTGGATTTCGCCTTCACTCATACGGAACGTCGGCATCCGAATTTGAAGGTATCCACGAAGACCGTTGCCATAGAGAGGCTCATGAGTCTGCGTTGGATTCCTCAGGAATTCAGCCAACCATTTTGGATTCGTCCGGAAACCGATGCCAACCAAGGATGGCGGACGCATGTCAGTCTTCTTCTTCCCTGACTTGTCCGTCAACTGGTACTGATCGTAAGGAAGATCCCAAACGCTAGGATTGACACTCGGTTCGATTTGGTGGCAACCAATACAGTTGTACTTCTTAATGACCCACCAACCTTTTTGGATTGCTTGGCCACGCTCATCAGGATTGTATTTGAATGCGTCAGGAATCTCTGATTCGACACTTCCCAAAAGAAGAGTCGACAAGGCAACGATTTGCGTCTCGTCCAAACCAAAATTCGGCATTTTGAGACGGTCCAGTTGCTCTGGATCCTCGTAAACTTTGCCTTTGCCAAACACACCAGGATTACGAAGCTTCTCTTCGAAGAACGCCTTGTGCGTGTAGCGATGGGCACGTTTGAAGCCATGCTCCAAGCGACCAAAGTCGAGGCGCTCTTTCGGCTTCGATCCTTCCTTAGTCAGCTCAACGCCGATACGACCCTCATTTTCAAACTGGTTGATTGTGTGACAGCCAGCACAACCGTAATGAGAAATCAGCTTCTTCCCTTCGAGGGCAAAGTCCTTGTCGTCGAGCTTGTCAACAACTTCGTAGCTCACGCCAGAACCGGTGCGACCCTTCAGATAAGTCGCAACGTTGCGCGAATCTTCTTCGGACAGACGCAGATTTGGCATGACGCCGTTGTCAGGCTCCATGATCCACTTGACTAAGTAGTCATACTCGACCTTATCGCCGACATGAGAAAGATTCGCGGCAAAGGCGTCACCGACGATCTCGCCATTATCTTCGATCGCATGGCAGCCAAGGCAGCCCCGAGACTTAAAGGCCACTTCACCCTTCTTCGCGTCGCCGCGGGCATAGGTTCCGATGACCTTGTCTTCAGCTGGATTTTGCTGCCAAAGATAAGCAGCAATCTTCATCGCATGCTCACGAGCCTTATCCTCACTCAAGTTGAGGAAAAACTGTGGCATCTTAGTCGAAGGACGGAATTCCTTGGGATTCAACAACCATGGCAAAAGCCAATCAGGACGAACCTTCTTCTTGATGTACCGAAGATCAGGTCCAACTTTTTGGCGTTCCTTCTCGAGGTCCGCACGTTTCGCGACCAATTCGTTGCGACGTGTGTCGATTGCGGCCAGATCCATGTTGATCCGGCGCTTTGTATTTGGATCGCGCGCAGAGTCCTGAGCCAAATCCAGGCGGTCAACCTTGCCTACAAGGCCAAGGAGTTCGCTATCGATCTGGACGATATCTTCAGGTTGAGTGTCAATGCCTTCATAACGATGGCAACCCCAGCAACCATTGTGCTGGAAAAGTTGGCGAGCTGTATTGAAGGCCGAAGCCCGATCATGCTCGACCATATTCCCCTTGTCGTCCTTGACCGCATGTCCTGCTTCGTCTTTTTCGACGAACGGTGACGGTGTGTAGCCAAGGTAAAGGTCACTCTTGTGACACTGGACACAGCCAGCTTCAAAACTGCCCATCCCCTTCTCGACATCGACTGGGTTTCTTTCAGTCAATGGGAAAAGCCAGTGATGGTTCATGCCGTGAGCAAGATGCTCAGATGTAACCGAACGACCATTGCCATTGTGACACATGGAGCAACCGAACTTGGTTGGGTTGTGAATGTCCAACAAACCGGTATGCGGATGCGTGGTAAACACATGGGCGTTTTCAACTGGCTCGTCACCTGGGGTGGCGAAGTTGATATCCCAATCACGCATACTGACGGGCTCACGAGTACCAGCGTGGCAACTTTCGCAACGATCGACCCAATCGAATTCACCAATGTGAATCTGAAGGATGTCGTTGACGCCTTTGCCCTCTGAACCCAGAAGTCCTTTGGACGTCTTTTCATGCAGCTTGGCAACATTAGCCGGCAAAGGGCCGACCATGTTCTTGGTGATGTATGAATCAATCTCTTTTTGCAGAGCGCCCGACCGAGCTGAAAGCTGACCGCGCTGGGCGTCAAGTTGTGACTTGCGCTTGTTCAAGACCAGCAGCTTGGCTGAGATCTCATCAAAGGTGAGAGTCACATCCACCTCGTCTTCGCCTTCGATCAAAGTAACGGGCAGTTTTTCCGCCTTCACTTCGGCCATTTCAGCGCGAATCTCATCACGCCGAGAATCACTCCGTGCCGTTTCCAAGGAATAACGATGCGCACCAAGTTGGGCTCTCGAATTCTTGAACGCGGCTTGAAGGCTACCGATGTTCGTCTGCAATTCGGCGAGTTCGACAGCAACAGGTTCCACTGCTGCGTTCATCACCTCAATTTCAGCGTCACGCTCTTCTGCCAGGCTTTTGTATTCCCTGGAGCTCTGCAGTTTCTCTAGCTTCTTCTCTTGCTGAGGTTGCAGAACCTCTAGGTGATTGAGGTAAACGGTAACGAAATCCTTCTGGATGCCCTTATAGGGTCTCCGTCCAAAAAACTCGTCGTACCCTGCCAAGACAACGGAACCCATCAGTACAACGGATGCCAAGAAGATTGGCAAACTGAGGGATTTGGTCTGAATTGGGTCCTTGGGGACGGACTGCTTGTCAGCCATCTGTCGCTCCTTAAATCCTGCTCTTGTGCGTTTCGACCGACTGCGAGGCAGCTCGGCTTAAATATTGAACCACGGTGTTACCCAGACGTACTTCACGTTGAATCCAAGTCGGAGGATCATTTTCACGGGTAGTGACATCATGGTGATCATGAAAAATTGGAGATGGGCGTATTGCGCAATGCTGAGACGGGCGTACATGGTCGACTTGCGGAACCATGCGTGGAAGATTCCACCAGCAATGACACAGTAAGCACCACATACGACTGCACCGAAGATCCCTCGAGCCCATGCTCCTGTGATCCCAAACATCTCATGCAAGTCGACGTTAATTTCGTAGATGACCTTCAAGTGATCCCAGGTTTCTCCAGGATAAAAGAACATCCAACCCGGGCCACGCATAAACGTTCCGAGGATGACCAAGGCGACCCACAAGATGAGGAAACCGATGAGGAAGATCGTGATAGCGAACTTCCGTTGCTTCCAAGTGTAGTAGCCATTGCCCAATGGATTCGGGTCAAGGTAGGGGATTGCCATCAAACCACCGACGATGATTCCAGGCAAGATCACACCAGCGATCCAAGGATCGAAGTAGACCAGGATTTCCTGCAGCCCAAGAAAGTACCATGGGGCCTTCGACGGGTTCATCGTCAGGGTCGGGTTCGCCGGTGACTCAAGAGGTGCATCGAGGAAAACTGACCACACGATCAAGAAGGCCAAAATAATCACCGATGCCAAGAATTCGCGTTTCAGCAAATGTGGCCACACGGCGACAGTCTTCTCCCAGCTCGGGTGCCAAGGAGAGGTCTTCCTATGGTGCGTCTTGGCTAAGTTGGGATCGCCCTCCAACTGCTCAATCAGGCGATCGTTGGCAAAGGCCTGACGAAACGCCATCCACATATAGAAGATCAATAGGATCAACATCAGGACAATCGGCACGTTGTCTGGCAACGAAACGAGTTCCCAAAGCTGGTGTCCGTCAAAGACGGCCGGCGGATGAACATCTAGTTCAGGCTTAGAGCCGGATGGATCACTGAGGAAGAACATTCAGTCTTCTCTCCCTTAATCGGAGTGCCCTAGGGCAATCACTACTTCTTGATCGGTTTGATTTCACTCTCGAGCATCATCGGTGCCGGGCCAGAAATTGCCCCGTCTTTCCGAACGCGCCAGAAGTGAACAATCATCAACACGCTGGCAATAATCGGAATAGCGATACAGTGCCAGATATACGCTCGCAGCAAAGCATTGGAGTCCACAATGGAACCTCCTAACAGAGCAAATCGAACGTCGTTGAATGCGTTAATGCCAATTTCCGCTGCTAATGGACCTTCATGGCCTAAAAGCGGCGTCGCACGAGCCATGTTTGTTCCCACGGTCACAGCCCAGAAACCGAGCTGATCATCAGGCAACAAGTAGCCGGTGAACGACAAGAGCATGGTTATCAGCAGAAGCTGAACACCAATCGCCCAGTTGAATTCGCGGGGCGGTTTGTATGAACCGGTCAGGAACACCCGGAGCATATGGAACCAGGTAGTCATCACCATGGCATGGGCCGCCCATCGATGCATATTCCTCAGAATGTTGCCAAAAGGCACATCATTCATGATGTAAAGAATATCGCGAAAAGCCTGCACCTTGGAGGGATGGTAATAGAACATCAACAAGACGCCGGTGAGCGTCAGGATGATGAAGAGGTAGAACGTAATTCCACCCATACCCCAGGTGAAGTTGTATCGAACAGCGTCGCGGTTAATGCGCGCAGGATGCAGATGCAAGAAAACGTTCGATAGAACCGCAAGCGAGCGGTTTCTGGGAGTCTCGTCCAACTTGTGTCGAAACACGGACTTCCAGATTTGACCTTCTTTGAGCTGTTTTTCCAGCTCGGCCAATTTCTCTTTGTTCGACTTCTTGCCGGAACCTTGGTCTGACTTTGACATGGTCAATCCCGTCCTCCGTTACGGGGTTGGACTCGCTTCATTGCGGTCCTGTGAGCAGTGTTAAACACCACGCAACCTAGCCCCAGGCGCTTCGAAGTTCTCGAAGTTGTAAAGTTTTAGTTTATCGACGACGATCGCCCCGGTGGCGTCTAACTCGACATGGCAGCGATCAAGGGGACGAGGAGCCGGGCCCTCGAAGTTGATGCCGTCGCGTGTGAATCCACTACCGTGACATGGGCATTTGAATTTGTCTTCGGAAGCCTTCCAGTCAGGCGTGCACCCCAGGTGGGTACACTTCGCGAAAATGACAAAGATCCCCTCGGCATCTTTGACGATCCAAATTCTCTGCCGGCCCTGCCAGCTCGTATCAACGCCCAGCTCAAAGTCAGCTGGTGTGCCAATCGGGAATTTGGTTTTCGGCTCAAAGAGTGCACGCGGGAAGAAGAACCGCATGAACGCGCCCAACAGAATGAAGAAGAAGCCATTCATCATCAGGGTGACAAAATTACGGCGCTGCTCCCGTGTCAGGTCAGCACGCTTCTCATCTTCGTCGTCCCGCACCAAACGAGGCTTGGGCTTTGTAGGTTTCAAAGCAGCAGTAGCAGCTTTGGCCTCTGGGGCCTCAACAGCTTTTGCCTGATCTTTGTTTTCCTCGGTCATCAAGTGGCTCCAAGGTCCATCTATCCGCAACTTGTGCGCAAAAGTGCACGCAAATTGGTTGTCCATTCCAACAGCGAAGTAGGTATCCAATCATGGCAAAAATGCTCTGTTTGACCCTGGGACGCCACATACGACATCTCGGCTCAATTGTGCACATTGCCCCACCTGGACCCTATCTCATACCTTGGAATGTACGGACACTGGAGCGTTTGTGCAACCAGTCAGAATGTCGCAAGACCAGTTCTCTACCCAAGTCAGAAGCAATGCATTGGGATTGTCCCGAGCCAGGGAAGACGTAGAATCAGGCTGATAATTCTGCGACAATCTGTCCAGGTAGTTTCTTTACCTGGAATTAGGATAAGTTAACGCGCTAGTATTGACCTTGATTCGGATTCAGGAGGCTGAGATTTGTCTTCAGCAGCAGTGAGCGTGAGCAAAGAATCACGCGAATTGATGGGCATGTCCGCAGGCAAGTTTGCCATGTGGTCTTTTATCGCTTCGGACGGGATGGGCTTCGCAGGCCTGTTTGCCGCTTATTCTGCCACGCGTGCGACGGCGGAGTGGTGGCCTAACCCTAATGATGCTGGTGTCTTGGCAGTCGACCTGACTGCTTTCAACACCTTCATCTTGATCTGTTCAAGTGTCACGATGGTCTTCGCGCTCAAGGCATGCAAAGCAGGCGACCAAAAGGGCACCAGCCGCATGCTGCTCGCGACGATCCTTGGCGGCTGCGCGTTCCTGGGCGTTCAGGTTTACGAATATTACCACTTAGTCCATGACGGCGTCCTCCCGTGGACAGATAACTTCTCAGCGACATTCTATGCTCTGACGTGTTACCACGGGCTCCATGTTTTGACCGGCGTCATCTACTTGACCTGCATTTATATTGCATCTCTGAAAGGCCGTTACGGCCCAGACAATTCAATGCCGGTCGAAATCGTTGGGCTTTTCTGGCACTTTGTCGACTTAGTTTGGATTCTTCTTTTCACTTTCGTCTACCTCTTCGAACCATTGACATAGGTTCGTTTGAGAATTCTTCGAAATCTGGATGGCAGCGTTTCCTAAAAAGGATCAATGGCGATGAGCAGCGAAAAGATCGCGAAACTCGAATCAAAAGTAAACGACATCATGGGACGTCCGACCTACTCGGTAACCCCAGCCTGGCAGTCTGAAGTGGCGGAAATTCGTGTCCAGATTGAAGGGATACGAACCGGCCAAGAAGTCGACCGCAAGGAATACAGTCGTCCGACCATCAGCGCAGGATCAGGCGGTGCCGCCGTAGCAGCAATGCCAACAACGGCTGCAGCGCATGATGATGATCACCATGAATCGCCATACATCGCGATTTTTGTCGGGCTCTTGATCATGACTCTCTTGGAATGGAAGTGCTCAGCATGGTTTGGCATCAGTGGTGTCGCGCTATGGGTCGTCCTGACCGTCATGGCTGTCGTCAAGGCACTGTGGGTGGCACTTTACTTCATGCATGTGAAGTTTGAGCGCAAGACATTCCACCTGTTGCTCGTCATTCCGGTTTTCTTGATCATTCTGATGCTGGCTTTGGTGTCACCTGATGCCCAGCAGCATTTGATGCAATACCTGCCTTTCCTCTTCTAAGAAACAACAAGAACGCCCTCGTAAGCTCTCGATTGAGACCACGCCTACGAGGGCGTTCCTATGCCTACTCCCTTTTGCCGGGAGGATGAGGCGTTATTCTGGCTCATGAGCACCGACACCAAAAATCCCGGTCGCACCAACTCCATTTTGACAGTCGCGGTCATGCTTGTCCTGATCGGATTCAGCTGGCGTTCCTGTTGGTATGCCACCAAGCTGAGTGATTCTCAGATGGAAAAACTTCTCAGCGGCGACGGGTCAGACGGACAAGTCCATAAGGCACTCTCTCAGTTCGTCGATCGCGTTGAACAGAAGGATGCGAAAACCGAAGATTGGTACGACGAGGTCTTGGGCTTGGCTAAGCACAAGACGTCCCAGATTCGCTCGACAGCCGCCTGGGCCATGGGTTGCGTGCCCGAACACGCTCCTTTCGTTGGCGCCCTCACTCCTTTGCTTGACGACGAATCTCTGCAAGTACGGTACAACGCTGCCGTCAGCTTGGGCGCCTCGAAGCAAGAGAGTGCCCGCCCCATGTTGCGCATGATGCTCGACTCCCATGCCATCCCATCGCCCTTGAGCGGGACCATGGAAGAGCCGCGAGCTCAGAACGAGTACGTGCGCTCAGGACAAATTCTCGGCCGCCTGAAGAGGGCTGATGGGAGCAAGCTCAATATCATCGCCCCATTAGATGGCCGAATCGCCAAAGTTGTCAAACGCCATGGCGTGGCCGTCAGCGAGGGCGACGAGCTCTTCGTCTTGGAGCCGAATGAAGGCCAACTCGGCAATGCCATGATCGCCTTGGCGCGTTGTGGCACAAAAGATGACATTCCGATCTTGACGAAGATCAAGAATGGTCGCTTCAATAGCTCAGCTACCATTCAAGAATTGGCGGCGAAGGCAATAACGGCCCTCGAAAAGCAGTAAGACTCGATCACCGACATCGTCGCAGACAAACGAAAAACGCCCCTCTGCCGGTCGGCAAAGGGGCGTTTTCTTATTCGATAGAGTGCAGAATCGGAAATGCGCTTAGTAAGGCAGGTCGCCGTTTTGGCTTTCCCAATCGTTGGTGCCTTCCATGGTGATGGAATCCCAAGGGCAGCCATCAAGCTTCATGTCCATAGGGCCCTTGGTGATGCACCGGCGACAACCAATGCACTTGAGTGGATCGACCCAGATGTAGCCAGCTGGGTTGTCTTCGCTCTGAATGACGATCATGCAGTCGGCAACCGGACATAACGGTACACATACTGGAGAGCCGCCGCATCCCGTACAGGAGTCGAAGATGACGGCGATTTCCTTGGGTTTCTTCTTGCGCTGCTTTGTGAGTAGGTCGGCCATGTGGATCCTCGTACGGTTGTTCTGCTGCCGAAGTTTAGGTTTTGGAACGAATTTGACAAGGTCGTCGTCGGTTGTCCCGAGAGTTTTCAGGCAATTGGCTCGGTTGTTTCTGCCGTAACCTTATTTCTCTGAGCACGTTCCATGAGGTCGAGAAGTTCCGCATGAACATCTTCGGCGTCAAAGACCCCTTTGCTTTGGAAAACTCGCTCACCGTCGATGAAAAACAAGAGAGCCGGGGCATCAACCTTTTCAAAACGCTTCCGGAGTCCTTCATTCTTGTCGGAATTGACGAATCCAACTTTATATGGCGGACGGCGGCTAGCCATCGTTTCAACTTGAGCGATCAAGACTTGGTCGCCTATGCTCCACTCACGATAGAGATGGATCAAAACCGGCGTTTCGGAGCCTATGACGTCTGCGTCGAAATCGGCGTCGCTATATTCTCGGACATTCTGCTTCGATTTGCGATTGATGACCGCGATGACGAACATCGCGATGATCGGCACAAGGACGAGAAACCAGATGGTGCCGTCAAAAAAGCCATCCTGGCTTTTATGTGCGGCGGCAGATCGCGCGTTTCCATCGACGAGGAAGAAGATCGAATTCGGCAAAACAGGCGTCATTTGATGATTCCTTGCGCTTGAGCGGCTAAGTACTGACGTTTGAGTATGCGCCAACGAAACAGAGTCAGCCCCCAGAGAAGCGCCCCCGGCAGCGATTGTGCCAAGAGAATCCGTTGCACGGTGGCATCCGACCACCCCATTGGTTCACCAACGGCCGCTGGAATGATGCTGATCGCTCCAATGACGATCAAGATCGCACCACTTCGACTGCGAAAGCCCATTTCACGCAGCAATGTGCCGTAGAAAACGGTCCAGGCGCCGAGAAACTGCCCGACAAAGACCCAACCCGACCAACTGCGATAAGCTGCATGAGTCTGGAAAAACGAGACGAGAACAATCTGCAGAAATACGTATAGAGCGACGACATGGACTTTGCGAAAGACCATATCCCACACTTGGTCGTTGTACTCCTCCACTTCTTCGGGAGTACGAACATCAGCAGGTTTCGTCGTTTTGGCGGTTTCATCAATCGTCATGAGAACGTATTTTATCCTCATGAGACAGTGCACACCAATGGCCGCGATTATCGGCCTCATTGCCATAGGATTCACCCTTACTCTCCTCACCGCTTGTGGTGACGGGCCAAAGAGCGAGGTATCGACAACGAATTCTCCGGGCTCAACGACGAAAAAAGAAGTCGTCGTCGAAGTCGACCCGGCATACTTGCCGAAAACAACGGCAATTCGCGACGGAGAGTCTTGGCGGATCCATGTGACTTTGCCCCAAGCACTTCCAGATCAAGCGCAAGTGGAGCAGATCATCTGCAAGACGGATGATGAATCACATACCCAGGCCTTCGATCCCAACGTGGGGCCCATTACATTCCTATTAGGAATTAATACAAATTCTTATGAGGTTATCTTAATTGATGACCAAAAAAGAAGTTACCAGACTAAAGCGACCTTCGAGTGACCACCACAAACGCAAAAACTCCGCCCATTCTCTACTTCTTGGCCATCTTAGTGGTCGGGGCAATTTGGTGGTTTTGGAGTGATCTTCGGATCGCGCCAGGAGAAAGGCATCGCCTCTGGGAGAGCACCGAGCTGGACCAAAACCAAATCGAGTCCCAACTCCGCTCGAAGGATGTCGAGCAGATTGGTCATGCCCTGGTGCAGCTCAAGAGAGTCCTGCTGCTGCCAGAAAAACCATCAACAGAGTGGCTGCAAACCCAAAGCGATCGCATCGAAGACTTGCTCCCTCATGTGAATCCAACCGTTAGACGATACGCGGCTTATCCTTTGGCCTATTGGCCTGGAGATGCGGTTCCTCAAGTCACTTATTTGACCACATTGCTGGAAGACGAAGACGGCCTGGTGTCTCTGAATGCGGCCATTGCCCTAGCCGCCCGCAAGAACCCTGCCGGTGCAGATCGACTCGCCGAAGCCATAGCCGACACCAAGGGCGAACAGTCGGCGGTTCGTCGAAGCCTCCTGGCAGACTTTCGTTTTGTGGCTCAGGAAAGACACCGCGAATTCCTCGAAAACGAACTCAACCGAGCTCAACTCGACCATGATCCGGAGCGGACAAGGTTCTGCCATGAAGCCCTGGCGAGCTTGGATACGAAATGACCCTCGGCGGTCCCCGACGTCTGCTCTTTTGAATCGAAGAAAAATCAAGCGCTACAATTGGTCGCATGACACACAGAAGCCCCATTTTGTCTTGACCTACAAGGGTTTAGGACCTTAGTTTGGTGCGCCGCCAGCCTCCAGAGATCCGAAGTCTTCGCCGGTCGTTGGTTTGCCAAAAAAAATGCACTAAAACCTTTCAGGGCTTTTGTTTCCGATGAAACGGGCCACCTAAGAATTGGGCCTCGCCCATGGCAGCAGCCAGTCAAAAGCGGAACGACACTTCACCATGCTCGAACAATCGACTGAAACGCTCAAAAGCCAGCTTCGTGGAGGGCTCATTACTCCCGAACGTTTCCACATGCCGACGTTGTTCACTCTGATCATCTTTTGGTGGACTGCCTGGATGTTGGGGCTCGTCTTGGTGCCCTTCGTCCTCTATGGCGACACCGACGCTTGGATCGTGCAGGCAAGCACAGTTGCTCTCTTTTCCTGCATTATCGCTGTCTCCGCTGGTCATGGAGCCTTGGGCTACATGACAGGCTATTTGCGCGGCGGTTCCGTTCGCCATTTCCTCTTGGGCGCACTCCTCGGGCCGATCGGCTTACTGCTGGTCAATTCGATCTCGCGCAATCAACCCGAGTCGATTCCAGCGCGCCCAACCGGCTTCATGAGAATACTCGACCGCCTGGCCTTTGCCTGCGGCAACATATGGTTCGGTATCAGTCAAATTGTCGTCATGATCGCCTTTTTGATGCGAGCGACGATCTACGAGACAGAATTTGCCAATCAAGGCAGTGAAGCGGCCTATGCCGCCTACTACAACAACCCAGCCTTCGGCCTCGTTTTCCTCCTGTTCTTCTTCACGATCTATTGCGCCACCATGCGGAAGTACCCCTTCCGCGTTTTCCAAGTCGGCTGGCTCATGACTCATACCGGGCTTTTGACCTTGATGGTCGGCTGTATGATCATGTTCTGGGGCGGCTTCAACGGTTTCGTCACAGTCCTTGAAGGACACACGACCGGAAACGTCTACGACGAAAGAATCCGCGACCTGGAAGTCCAAGTTCCGTCGCTCGGGTATCGCGGCAAGCATCGCGTATCAGTGGATCGCGATCCCGAGGTTCGTCAGGTCGCTCAAGAAATTCCGATCTCGTTCAGCCACAACGGCACAAATTACAATCTCAATGTTGAGATCGATGAGCACATTTCCCGCGGGGAACGCTTCGTCGACATCAAACCGCTCCCATCAAATGAGATCGACCCGAAACGAGCTCAAGCAGGCGTCAACTTTGCGATGTCCTTCAGCGGCAACCGCCAAGAGCACATCTTAATTGAGACAGTTGACCAAGGGGTCTACACCGAAGGCCAACTGAACGTCCGAGTCCGGACCTTCCCCCTGCAACACATCGTCGATTCTTTTGGCTACGTCTATCAGCCCAATGATCTTTCCCGTGGCATGATTCGTGTGATTCGTGACGACAAAGTCGTGAGCGAGATTCCTGTTGAATTAGTTTCCAATGATGACGCCGGCCCAGACGGACGCATGGTCAAGAACGGGACAGCGAAGATCGGTCCGAATGGCCCAGTCGTAACCGTTGAGAAGTTCTATGCCAGCATTAACCCCGACGGCAACGGCAAGATCATCGATGCCAACCCGAATCGTGTTGAGAATCCAGGGGTCATGATCTCGATCGATGGCGCCAATGGCAAAAATGAAGTCTACACCATGGCCTCGATTGCCCGCACCAAGGCAACCACCAACGCCTACGGACTCGAATTCGAATTCGTTTGTCGCGGTGAGATCGTCCTACCCGCTGGCCAAGTGGTCTTCATCTTGGGGCCAAACGGCGAATGGTCGGTAGCCATGGGCACGTCTGACGTCACCAAGCACGAACCACTGGTGATCGGCAACGAATACAGGTTTTCTGACGCAGCGCCACTCAGCGTCATCCCCCTTAAGGTCTTGAAGCATGCGACCTTCGACCAAGGTATCCGAACCAGCGACGGCAAGAACCCCTTCCGGTCTATTCACGCCAAGGTCAAGTTCGATGGTCAGATGAGCGAAACTTGGTTGATCAATGGCCGTCGTCAAGAGAGCGATCTACGATTCGGCAGTCACCGCGTCTTTTTGACCTACGGGTCGAGGCAGGTTCCGCTTGGATTTAAGATCAGCTGCATGGACTTCCGGCATGAAAATTATGCCAATGACAGTCGCAAAGCGAAGACCTATGAAACAAATGTCGTCTTGCGCGATCCAGAAGAAGAGTTGGAAATCGCAACTCTGATCGACATGAATCATCCCTTGTCACACAGGGGTTATCAATTCTCGAATGGCAGCCCAGTACGTATGGAAGATACGCACATGCGGGGCATTCAGATGTCAGTTGGTCGAAACCCCGGTTACGGCACAATTGTTGTCGCTTCGATCATCACTCTTGCCGGGATCATCACGGTATTCTTCTTCAAGAAGAGAATCCGAGAGTGGGACAGCAAACGTAGAGCTGCGGCTTAAGCCTGAGGAATATCAATGAGCATTAAGAAACAACTGTTCAGTGGCATCGGAATCTTGGCGATCACGTTCGGCGTGGTCCTCATGCTTGCACTGATGGGTCGTTATGAAGCAACTAAGAGATCTGGCAAGGAAGAAGCCCAGCGCGCCTACTTTGCAGAAATCAACGAAGCTGTTGGCGAAGAAGCGCTTGAACGCCTCAAACGCATGCCCGTTCTCTACCGGGAACGTGTCCAACCGTTAGATACCTTAGCCCGAAGTACGATTCGCCAATTCACTGGTCGACGCGGAGTCTATGGAGCAGACAGCGCCCTGGTATTTTGCGCCATAGCCTTTGACAAAGAATTCGATTGGGATGCGATCCCGTTCTTCTTGGTCAACCACGGCGTCAACAAGGAACGCCTTGGGCTTGAGGGTGGCGACAAACTTGCCTCCTTGCCTCAGATCATTGAGTCCACAGACTTCGTCGACGAGTACAACGCCCAACGTAAAATCTGGGCCAACAAGTCGGGCAAACCGCCGGCATCCATTTCCGAGATCTTCAGACTTGCAAACCAAGTTAGTCGTGCTCGCATGCAATTCGCCGATCAGTTCAAGATGGTTCCCCCGACCATGGAACAACGATTGTCGGAGAAACCAGATCGGAATGACTGGCACTTAATCGACAATGCCTCTACGGCTGGCCATAAGCCTGAAGATGCCAAGCGCATCAAGAATGCCATGGCCGATCTTAAGAAGGGATGGCTCGCTCGCTCGGGCAAAGACATCATCGCTGCTGTTGATGAAATCGAAGCCTCGATTGGCGTCATGGCGCCCGATCTTGTTCTCGAGCCTGCTGCCATCGAGAACGAAATAAAGTTCAACAACGTGAAACCATTCACGTTGGCATCGTGGTTCTTCGCAGCTGCCGCAGCATTCGCCGTGTTTGGTATGGCTTTCCGCCTCAAATGGCTTCGCCTCTTAGGCATCTTGGCGGCAATCATCGGTATCGGCCTGTGCTCATGGGGCTTCTACATGCGCATCACTCTTGGCTTCCAAATTGCCATCACGAACCTCTATGAGTCGATGATTGCTGTGGGCGTGTTGAGCATGCTCCTGTTCCTGATCATTGACCTCGTGCGCA
>JBLINQ010000001.1:0-98855 GCA_047639315.1 Planctomycetota bacterium | reverse complement strand
CGCTACGACGTCGCCATCGATGTCTTAAATCGTGCCGCCAAGCGGGAACCAATGAAACCACGCTATCGAGACGCCCTAGCGGCCGCTCATTTGGAGGCTGGTCATTTTGACCATGCTCTATCCGAATTGAAAGAGCTTGAGAGGCTTGCCCCTAGCACGAAACTGCTTCATTACCGACAAGGCAAAGCCTTAGAGCGGATGGGGAAGAAACCAGAAGCGGTGGCTGAATACCGAGAAGCGCTCCGACGAGATAAATCGGCGTGGCAAGTTGCCGTTGATTGTGCCCGGGCGTACGAAGCCATGGGCGACAAAAACAACCTTCTCCTGTCGTTGACATTCCTGGATCACGCTCTCAAGTTCAATCCGCGTTCTCATGAGGCCCTATTCACTCAACAAGCCGTCTACCGCAAGCTTGGCAATCGGGACGAATCGAAGCGCGTCAACGCGCTCTATCAGAATCTCATCGATTTTAAGCACCAGCGCGAGGAAGAGCTTCGTGCTTTCAAAACCAGAACCGACGAAGACCCCCGCGATTTTGAAGCATGGCTCGGAACCATCAAGATTCGCTCACGATTCAATGCGGTCGAGGATGTCCTGCGTGATGTCTTCAAGATGCTCAATGTCGAGCCCAATCATCCTGACGGGCTCTGGCACCTCATCAACTTGCTCTTAGTGCAGAAGAAGAATCTGGATGCGTACTTTCAAGCCTGTAAGCTCATGGACACAAATCCAGAAGACTCGCGTGGTACGTCGATGGCGGCCACGGCTCTCTTCCGTTTGAATCGAGCCCCCGAGGCAACAAAGATGGCGAGAGATGCTTTTGCGGTTAATCCACGAGATGGAGCGGCGCTTGAGATCTTGGTTCTGGCGTTGCAGAAATTGGATCCAAAGGGAAAAGAGCTGGCTTCGTTGTTGCCGATGTATCAGCGCATGAAAGCCGAAGAAGAAGCCCTTATAGAACAGATGCAAGCGCAAGAAGATCAGCTCAACAAGTCGCTTGGCAAGTGAGATTTTGGGTGCACCGCAGAACGAGGGCGTTTAGCGCAGCACGTTCCAGATAGCGCCGTCAGATCCAGCAACCCCTGTCGCCACAGCGGTCGCCATGCTGCCTGCGACGGCAAAAGCCGCATCATAAGGTGGCGGTGAACCGACGCCACCATAGTTGTTGGTGTTTTGTGAGCGCAGAATTTCACCATTCTGGTTAATGAAGTAGACCACGCCACCCGACCCTGGATCGACAGGCCAAGCGTAAGCACACCAGATTTGTTCGGCTAAATTCGCATCAACGTTGGCGTAGTTGGCTGGGCTTTCGGCTAAGCCGACACCAGCATTGTCTGGTAGATACATGCACAGCAAATATCCGGACCGCTGAACAAAGCCACCATTCGTTTGGGTGAAAGAACCGCCCAATAATGTTGGAGAGAGCGGGATGCCGACAGCATTGCGCGCAGGAACGCCTCCAGAGAGTTCGCCGAAGAAGGCATACTCACCTTGTCCATCTGAATCCGCATCAATAAATCCGCGACCGGAACATTGAACTTGAACTGAGGCGATATTACGTAGCGCGGCGATGGTTGCCCCCTCATTGGAGGTTTTCTTCGCACTCAGAAGATTGGGAATCGCTAACGAGGCGATGATGGAGATGATGGCCACGACAATCATCAATTCAATGAGCGTAAAACCGCTGGCATCGCTATTTTTCTTGGCAATCATACCTGATACTCTCGATGGGGCTTTGGCGCAATGGCCTCTCCGATAGCAGTCATATCGACAGAGTATGTTCCCTACTCCAGTGGATTCTTATTCGTCGGAGTCAGACTTGGCTTCGCACGGCGTTGCGGCGACCTTCTTGCTACGGCGATACAACCAGAATACCGCGAGGCCGACCACGGCTATGCCGGCGTAACCGAGAACACCACTGGATTGAATGTTCTGAAGCTGGGTGCCAAAAGCGGCGGCAAGGGCGGCCATTCCGAACGATCCCAACATGCTGCCAATGGCAATTCCAAAGAGCGTTCTGATCCGGGACATGCCAAGAAGTCGGCCAAACAGAGAGCCGCCGATTGCGCCTGTTCCCGACAGCGGGAACATGACGAAGGCAACAACACCGCCAAAGGTCGCTTTCCTCATCCAGGGATTACGCTCGAGAATCTCGACCCCACTCTTCTGGAGCCCTTTGATCTTTGTGCCGAATTTGGGGATGAGATAGAGAACGCGGATATTGAAGACCGCGATCGTGCCAATCATTAGATCGAGATAAATTATGAGCAGCGCGACCCGATAGGGGGAATCAAAAAGCCCGGACTCGCTCAAACCGCTCAAACCGTGCAACACGGCAAATTTCCCCATGACCGTGGCCGTTACGATAGATAGGCCAAAAAGCTCCATCGCAGCATCAGCACCGACAAAGAAAAAGCAGAGGGTCAGGATCAGAATGCTGAGAGCCATCGGCAAAATTACAGCAGCAGCAGAGCCTCGACCTTGATCGGGCTCTGTTGCGGGTTGCTGAGATTGGTCGTCTAGATTGGAGGTGGCCACGCAACTCTCGCCGGTTTCATCATTTACCCACTGAAGGTCACCATCCGTGATTCTAAGGTCTGGAATCATATCAACGGACAGAGGTTGGGCAACGCAGTCTAATTCGGTGATTAAAGATCCAGATTCGTGATTGCAATAATTGGCAAGACCATCAGAATTATGGATCCTACGTCGCGTATGGGGCACGGAACCCTCTGGAGTGTCTGGAATCATGAAGAACACCAATATCTCGCGATTTTTGATGGCTGGATTGCTCACTGGCATCGCTGTGTGCACCTTCCTCATCGTCCAGAATCAGCGGCAGCTTCAGAACGAAGTCGAAACCCAGAAGGTCCATTTCCTTAACCAATTGGCTACTAAACTCGTTACGGAGCGGGTGGCTGAATTTACGGTCACGCAAATCTCGGCCGGGCTCGATGGCAAGTCTGCCAGGTGCCAACTCCAATGGCAGGAGCGGATCCACGTTGACGCCGACGGTAAAGAGGTGTTCGGCACGAAAACTCTCATCGACGTCGATGGCATCCAACCACGCTTCGAAGCGCTCATCGTCGAATTTTCAGAGACAGATGCCAAGGAGGCCCTCGCCTTAGGGTCAGGAAGCCTCATTCTTTTTCGCCGAATCTACGGCGAGAATACGGCACCAAGCAACGGGTTCTCTTTTGCTGACTTTAATCATCCCGTGCCAGATATCTATGCGACACAAGACCAACCAGGCTCGAACGAACAAGAGACATGGCGTCGGTTTTGGCAGCTCGCCACTGATCCGACTTCTGCCGAAGAAGAAGGCTTGAAGGTCAAACAAGTTTCGTATTCGATCGCCACAACGTTGGTACCCAAAGGAAAATACCGTGTTACCGCCGAGGCTGGCGGTCGACTCCGCATCATTGAATTGAAACCTTAGTCCAGAACATCCTATGGTTCGAAAGTCTAAATGCGACCTTGCCTTGGGCTCATAGCTCATCACAAATGTACGTGAGCCAACCCTCTTTCTGAGCCTCTACGCTAAGCCGACGATTCGGCATCAACTCCAACAAGATCGCGGTTCTGGATAAAGAATCAGAACCTTTGGAGCTTCACTTTCCTCAACTTCAGGTCGATCTCTTGAATTGCCCCCAGGTGGGCGATGCTTTGCCAAGCATATTAAAGACAATTAGAAATTATGTGCCGCATCGTCGGGACGTATCCAACATCCAGAGGTGGGGGCCCATTTGCGTCAGCAACGCGTGAGCCCAGGCGTGGAGTTGTGAGAACAGCTCCTCATTTGAGAGAGGACAGACGCTATGTTTTTGAAGTGCCGGAGCAGCCTCGTTGCGCTGCTATTTTTGCTCGGGCTTCTCAGTCTTCCGGTTCATGCTCAGTTTTCGATGAGCGCAGAACCTGCACGACTAGGAGAGAGTTTTGATGTGAGCGTTTCAGGCGCTTATCCAAACTCAGAGTACCTGATTCTGCTCGACACAGACCCAGGCCCAACATTCTTCCCATTGGCCAATAACCTTCGTGTCGACTTGGGCTTCTCGTCCAACATTGTGGCTTTGCCAGTCGGGTTAGCAAACGCCAGTGGTGATAGCTCGATCACTTTGATCAGCAACGAAGCGAATGCTGTGGGCGTTCAATTTTATGTTCAGGCGATCAACATCGACCCGGTCGCACCATTCGGCATTTCGGTGTCCAACCCGGCACGAGGAACCGTACATCCTCAAGTGCCTGGCACGGGCACAGTCACGCCGCTCACGTTGACCGACGACGGCTTTGCATTGGTGCCACTCGGATTCAGTTTCCCGTTCTATGGTCAGTCCTACACCGAGGCTTATGTCAATGCCAATGGCACAGTGAGTTTTGGCCAAGGAAACGCGACGTTCTTTGTCACCGAATCATTCTTCTTGAGTGGCCCGCCGACGATTGCTCCTTTGTGGAGCGACTTAAATCCTGAGTTGGGTGGCACGGTAAGTTGGGACACCACATCCACGCCAGGTTCAACCATGACATTCCGTTGGACGAACGTAATCGACAACATTCAAGGAGGACCAAATACCTTCTCGATGAGTATCGATGCAAACGGTCATGTGATCATGGACTACGGCAACTGTGTCGTAACCGATTGCATTGCTGGCAAGACCGCAGGTATGGCGGCCACAGCAAACAGCTTCGATCTGTCGGCGCCGGGTTGGACAGACTTCTTGGGAAGTCTGAGCGTTTACGAAGACTTCACCAGCGGTGGCTTCGACCTGCAGAACAACTTCAACTTGTTCGCCAACACATTCATGGATTCGTCGACTTACTACCACTAGGTCGCCAACTCAGTAGAATCAAAGAAGGCTCGCAAGCGTTGACTTGCGAGCCTTTTCTTATTCGGAATTATCTCGATTTCAAATCAGCAGAGACAAGTCATCTTGTAGCTGGCGATAATCTTGGTGGCGATCCTCGATCGACAGAGACATCATGCGCTCAACAAGCATGATGGTAGCCGGCCTGATGTTCGGCTGATACTCGTGCATGTCGGGGATCTTGCGTCGATCAACTTGCTTCCTCGCCTCCACGTTGGTGCCGAACGGGAGAGTCCCGGTCAACATGTGGAACAGGCTGACGCCCATCGAATAGATATCGGCCACAACCGTAGCCGACCCGTCGACGGAGAATCTCTCTGGCGCAGCGTAAGCCGCGGTCCCCTTCTTTCCCGAGGAGCCAGCAGAGAATCCGGGGAGTGCCGGATTCGAGAAATTGAAGAGTTTGGCAAGGCCAAAGTCGCAGAGCTTCACACCGCCACGTGAATCCAAGAGAAAGTTACTCGGCTTCACGTCACCATGGATGATCTTCTTTTTCGCGGCAAAATCGAGTGCCAATGACATGTCCCAAACGATCTGGAGAGAACGCTTTTCTTCCAATTGGCGTTCCCGGCGAATCTCGTGGCGAACGCTCTCTCCGTCCACCAATTCCATGTCAATCCAAGTCAGGCTACCTTCGGAGCCACGTCCATAGATCTCGACGATATTGGGGTGCCTCAACATCGTGAGCACGCGAGTTTCCTCGACGAAGCGCATAACGTACGCTGGATTGCGCGCCAGATGAGGCTTTAGAATCTTGATAGCACATGTCTGACCGTCTTCTTCACGGACAGCTTCAAAGACGACACCCATGCCACCAGCACCTAAGCGGCTCTTAAGAAGATAGCCAGGTAGTTGTCGGGGATTGAGAGTGTGACGCTTGCGAGGAGACACCCTGCCTTCGCATCGCGGGCAATCCTTAGCGCTTGCCGGGATGATCTCACCGCAGTTCTTGCAAGGCTTGACCTGAACTGGATCATCTTCGTCTGGACCAAAGCTAACGAGTTCGATGCTGATGTCACCGAGCTCAATTTCATCACCCACCTCGATCTTGCCGCCGTGGAATGCGTTGCCATTTAGGCGGACACCATTCCGACTCTTAAGATCTTCGAGTTGGACGGAATCGTCTTCGAGATTGAGACTGCAATGTTGGCGTGAAAGAAAGCCAGCCGAACGGAAGGTCAAGTCGCAGCTTCGCGAGCGCCCAATGACTACAGTGGTTCCGGAAAAGACACGGGCCTTCTCAGTCCCGTCGCGAATAATATTAAGTCGAATCATTACCGCCCCTGGCCGCGCTCCGGAGGTTCAGCTCCAAGGGTGATCATTCCGTTTTATTGGTCCCAGGTCAAACACCAAGCGGTTTGATTGGTTTTCCTGCCACAAGCTGCTCGTAGTAGCCCAACAGTTCTTTGGCATTCACGTCAACTGGCTTAATGTAAACATCGCTCTCAGCCAAGGACGGAATTTGACTCGGGTCATCAATAAGCTTGGCCATTTCTGCGGCCAGATCATCGGAATCACCAAGCTTAAATGTACGTCCATATTTATTGTCACGCACAAATTCGAGCATACCGCCGCGATCAGATGCCAAAACTGGCGTCTTGGTCATGGAGGCTTCGTTTAGAGTAAGCGGAGCGTTCTCATACCAAATCGATGGCACGACAAGGACGTCAATATTGCTCAGAACCTTGCCGATCTGCTTGTTGTCGAAACGACCGTGGAAGACAACCTTATCGTGACCCTTAGCCGATTCATGAAGCTCTTTTTCATACTCCTGGGTCCAGCGGTTTGGTGCCCCGTAGATGTCAACACAGAACCCAGTACGGTCACTTAGCTTCTTTGCGGCATCAACGAGAACATGAACACCCTTGGTCGGAATCACCGAACCGACGAAACCGAATCGAATGACGTCGGACGTGGTTTTCGGATGAGCCACAACGTGATCGAAAGTCATGCCGTTACGAGAGTGAATAATGCGGTCCGGATCCACCTCAAACAGGCGAATGAACTCGTCACGCAAGAATGCAGATGGTGTGATTAATAGATCAGCGTGTGACAGCGCTTCTTGCATCCGACGGAAACGCACAGCGAATGGATGCTTGGAGAGAATTTCTGGCTTTGGCATTTCGGGATTAAACCCGAGAGCTGCGCCAACACTCTTCATGGTCGCATAGGCCATTGCTCGTGGACGGCGGGCGAAGACACCAGGCGTGGTACGGAATCGCTGGTCGAAGTAGTGCTGGAATCCGGTGCGCTCGGTGGCGTCACCGTCCTCGTCCTTTGATTCGCTCCAATTCCAGCCTTCACCAAAGACGCAGGGACCACACTTATTAAAGTCGATCTCGTCGCAAAGGACACGGTCGGTGTAGCACATGCGCTGGCCCATGGGGCACATGGTCCAGAAGTCGTGCAGAGTAAAGAGGCAACCGATATTCCGCTTCTTCACTTCCTCGACGACGGTGTAGGACATGCCCAAGATGTGCTCAAAATGAACGATGTCAGGCTGAATTTCGTCGAGATAATCTGTGAAAGCCCGTTCCGCTCGCTCGTCGGAATAGGAATCCTCGAATGGATTCCAGCTCAAATCGGGACGGCTCAGGAGCCGGACATGGTAGCCAGATCGATCTTCGTCGATGATTTTGTAGGCTGGGACGTTCTTGTCCTCGAGCCGCGAGAAGACAAATAGCTCATGTTCCTCCGACAATGCTTTCACAATGTTGTAGGTGTAGATCGCCGTTCCGGCGAACTCATAAGGAGGAAATTCGTGTGCTACGTGAAGAATCCGCATGTCTTGGGCCCTAGGTGTTTATGAGGCGTCACAAGTAACACAGATCGGCTTTTTTTTCATCCGAGCTGAGAGTCCTTCGACTAGATTGATACACAAACCGACTATTGAGGGTCAATATGCCTCATATTACGATAAGTTGGTGCTATTCCCTTACCTGAGCTTTTGACACCTATGCGCATTCTCTTCGTTCTTCATACTTTCCCGCCTGAATCCTGGGGTGGCACAGAACTCCATGTGCAAAATATCGCTCGTGAGCTGGCAAGGCGTCATGAGGTCCGAATCTTCTGTCGAAGCGGTGACCCCCAGATTCCTCACGGGGCTATCAATCATGGCTTTCAAGAGGGCCTCATGGTCACCCGCTACAACAACCTCTACGAAGACTATGAGGGTTTTGAGTCGACTTGGCGCCATGAGGGCTCTCACAACGCGCTCAGCCAAGAACTAGACTCATTTGAGCCCGACATTGTCCATATCCATCATCTTACGGGTCTCTCCACGACCATCGTCGACGAAATAAAGTCCCGGGGCCTACCGGTCGTCTTCTCGTTGCATGACTTTTGGATGACCTGCCCAAGAGGTCAAAGACTGCACCCAGATGGGGATATTTGTGAGGTCATCGACCGGACACGGTGCCACTCTTGCCTCTCTGCTCTCTGGCCAGGGTGGTTCGAGGACCTCCCGCCCCATGCCAAAAGTTCCCCCATATTAGACGTGTGGGAGAAGGAGATGAACCGAGTTTTGGGCCAAAGTGATGTGCTCTTGACCCCTTCAGCCTTTCACCGAGATCGTATGATCGAGACATCTGGGATCGATCCCCGGAAATTTGTGGCCTTGGCCCATGGCCTCGATCACGACATGTTCTCGAACACCAACGATCCAGCGCCAACCCCGCGGGTCATCGGCTATATTGGCAGCGTTATCCCAACAAAGGGTGTTCATGTCCTCATTGAGGCCTTCAAGCAGCTCGAGGGCGACTTTGAACTCCAAGTTTGGGGACATGCCCCCAACTGGCATGAAAAAGGCGACTATCTGGCAGAACTGAAGGCCCTCGCCGGAAACAGCGGAAAAGTCCATTTTCGAGGTCATTATGACAACAGTGCTGTCCCTGAGATCCTCTCACGAATCGACATCCTGGTCGTGCCCTCGTTGTGGTGGGAAACCTTCTCTTTGACCATCCGCGAGGCCATGTTGGCCGGCGTACCGGTCATCGCTTCCGACTTGGGAGCCATGAGAGAAGCCATCGCCGGGAATAGCGCGGGTCTCGTTTTTGACCCCTCTTCCCCCGGTGCCCTTGCACGCAGTATCATGAGACTCGTCAATGAACGAGAATTGCGCGTAAAATGCGCCAGCCAAAGACTCCAAGTCAAGACGCTGCAACAGAATGCGTCTGACTATGAACAAATCTATTCCCAGGCCGCGACTATCGCCGCCGAGCGCAGGAACCGCATCCAAGTGAGTGAAACCTCTTTTCCGAAGAAAAAATCCTCAGCATCGGCTGAGGCCCCAGCCAAAGATCTCCGCGTCAGCATCGAAAAAATCGGCGGCGGCGAGGTCAAAGTTCGGTCAGCCGTCAAACGAGGTGAACAGACCCAGGTCTCTTTCGTCTTGGACTACGGTCCTACGGTCGAAGACACCGAAATCCACCTGACTGTCGATTTCAGCAAGTCAGATTCCGTTGTCACTCCGGCAGCACCTGAAACTGCGGCTCCTCAGGAGGCGGTCCCAGAAAAGGCCCCATCAATTCCCAAAGACGCTGGCTTCGCCAGTACTCAGGCCCAGGCGAGCCAGACAAAAGATCACCAGAAGTCGGCCCGCGAAGAAGCCATGTACAAGCTCGATCAAGAGATCTTTCCGGCACAGGTGAAGGCCCTCGACGACATGGTCAAGAAGTCGCACTTGTCTGAAGGCGATCGAACAATCGACAACGACAGGCCGAAGAAACCAGAGGGCCGTCAAGATCACGGACGGACCGGCGAGCGCAGCCGCGACGAGCGACCACGAAGTGGCCAGCAGGATGATCGGCCGAGACGAGAGAATCGTGACGATCGCCCCCGTCGAGATGAGCGTCCAGCCCGGACCGAACAACGTCCACAACGCGGTGCCGAAGCAGGCAGAGATGAGCGTCCAAGGCCGGATGATCGTCCACGTAGGGACGAACGTCCAAGGCAAGATGACCGTCCGCGCCGGGATGACCGCCCAAGGCAGGGTGATCGTCCACGCCAGGACGAACGTCCGAGGCAAGATGACCGTCCGCGCCGGGATGACCGCCCAAGGCAAGATGATCGTCCGCGCCGGGACGAGCGCCCGAGGCAAGATGACCGTCCGCGCCGGGATGACCGCCCAAGGCAAGATGACCGTCCACGCCGGGAAGAACGACCAGGGCGTGATGATTCACGCCGCCCTCGCGATGATCGAGGCCCACGTCGAAGCGAAGAACCTCGCAGGGACCAACGTCCGACATCGAGACCACAGGAGCCCAAGAAGAAGGAAGCTCCAAAACCAAAGGAACTCACCCACGATACCGGTGACACCGTGTGGACCGGCGAGGCCGGATGGAAACTTCCAACATCGTCCGCTCCTGCTCCGCGTACCAAACCAGAGCGCGCACCAAATCATCGCACCGGCAAACAACCCAACGTGAAATCAACGGATAGCGACGCTGGTTTCGGTGACGGTGTCTAAGAGAGTCGTTTTTGGGATCGCCCTTCGAGCCAGCCAAAATAAGCTGGCTCGAAGCCGATCCCTGAGCATGGATGGAAGCGGGCCATGACATCCGAAAACCCCTACGTTTCGGTCTTCATTCCTATCTACAATGGTGGTCCGCTCTTTCGTCGCGTTTTGCAGTCGGTCTTCGACCAAGAAGTTGACTTCGAGTTCGAAGTTGTCTGTATTGACTCGGGCTCGAAAGACGAAACCCTCGACATAGTCGCTGACTTTCCGGTTCGCCTGAAATCCATCCCCAACACCGAATTCAATCACGGCTTAACGCGCAATGAAGGCGCCAAGGAAGCCAGGGGCGAAATTCTCATTCTTCTCGTGCAAGATGCCGTGCCCCATGGCAAGGATTGGATGCGCACCTTCGTGTCAAACTTTGAAGACCCCGAAGTCGCTGGCGCCTATTGTCATCAAATCCCTCATGCGAATTGTGGCCCGTTCTTACGCGATCGGCTAAAAGGTTGGGTTTCGGGACAAGGTGCTCAGCACGTGAAGCAAGTCGACAACAACATGGAATTCGAATTGATGACGCCACTCGATCGGTGGCGCACGATCGCCTTCGACAACGTCTGTTCTGCCGTGCGCCGTGATCTCATCCCAACCCTACCTTTTGTCAGACGTCAATTTGGCGAAGACATCACCTGGGCAAAAAGCGCCATTCTTGCTGGCCACAAAGTGGTGCAAGACCCTCGCTGCGCCGTTGAGCACTCGCACAATAATTCCATTTGGTACGAATTCCGCCGGGCCTATCTCGACCATCAGAACATCCACAATTTGACCGGCCTACGTTTAGCCGACAATTGGCACCGCATCATGGGATACACTGGCTCGTTGGCCAGTCATCTCTACAAAGTCGTCTGGGAAGACGACGAGACCAACTTCCTGCAGAAGATCTGGTGGACCAGCAAAATTCCTTACTTCGCATTCAGCCAAAACCTGGCGCAATTCATGGGCCCGACTTCGGACCGCAACAAGAAACGCGGAGTCTGGGGTACGTTTGACCGTTTAGTTCGACGTGGAATATAAGCAACCTCGGCAGTTCATCGCCTGTAACTGAGAACGACATGATCAAAACAAGCCGCCTCACCTTGATCCCATGCACATTGGAGATCTTTGAAGCGCTCGACAAAGGGCGAGAGCATTTGGCGCTCCGGTTGAAGGCACGCATTCCCGAGAATTGGCCCCTTTTCCCCGAGTCGATATCCTACTTCCATGAGCCTCTGAAGGTCGACCCTGAGCTTCTCGGTTGGGGCACTTGGTTAGTCGTCTTAGAAGAAAGCCGCACCCTGATTGGCGAAGGTGGCTATGGCGGCAAGCCAGGCGCTGGCGGTCAGGTCGAGATCGGCTACGGCATCATGCCGGAACAACGAGGGAAAGGTTTTGCTACAGAGTTTGCCCAGGCTTTGATCGATCATGCGTGGGAAGACAAACGAGTCACCCAAATCGAGGCTGGCACCTTGAAGTCCGGCGATGATGCCATGGCTTCGATGCGGGTTCTTGAGAAACTTGGATTCGTTCGGTCGAAGGAAACGGAAGAGTCGCTTCGCTGGGCTCTCCCCCGCTCTGGCGCCAAATAAGGTGCTCTACGCCTGATTCTCGAGATGCCTCTTCACGATCTGCATGTCGGTATTTACGGACTTTGCGATCATCCCGCGAAACAAGAAGTTGACGATCCGACAGGCCCATCGGTGGGAATAGGCATCCATGCTCAATGTGAGCGTCGTAACGCCATCCGTTTCCGAAGTCTTAAACGTCGTATCCCAAATCGTATCGTTGCTGTCAGCTACCATCCGCACATGAGAATTCTCTTCGAACTCGGTCACTTCCAACTCAGTCTTGTGCTCGTTGTTCTTCATCATACGCGTTTCAACGAAGCGAGTCCCTATCCCATGTTTCGTTTCGGACAAGAACTCATAGCCAGTGATATGCGGAAGCACCTCTGAAAAATTTCGGATGTCCGAGATCGTTTGAAACACATTGGCTACCGGCGCAGCAATTTCTTTCGACACAACAATCGTCTTCATGGCCAACTCCTATGGAATCTGGGCAAGGAGCATACTTGCTTATATCTGGTCCGACTTCAATCCCGATGTTGCCTTCGACCATCTGGCAGAGAACGAGATGATGACGTAAGTTGCTACTGAGGAAAAATATAATGAAATTGAAGATCGCCTCCTGCCAATTCCCTGTCGGTGCCGACATCAAGAAAAACGAATCCCATATATGTCGGCAGATTCGCCAAGCGGCGGCCGAAGGTGCCGACGTCGTCCACTTCTGTGAAGGCGCCCTATCGGGCTACGCTTTATCTGATTTCAAGTCCTTCGCCGGTTTCGATTGGGCGTCGCTCAAGGCCTCGACCATAGGGGTCATGGAGCAAGCCAAAGCCTCGGGTATCTATCTCGTATTGGGCTCATGCCACCCCCTTTCTGGACAGCTCAAACCTCACAACTCGGTCTACGTCATCAGCAGTCGCGGTAAGATCGTGACACGCTATGACAAGCGTTTTTGTGCCTCGGACGAAAACGGCAAGAACGTTGAGCTTGCTCACTTCACGCCAGGCAATCACGTCACGACATTCACGGTGAAGGGCGTAAAATGTGGCGTCCTGATCTGTCATGAATACCGTTACCCCGAGCTTTATCGTGAAATGAAGAAACTGAACGTTGAGGTTGTCTTTCATTCTTTTCACGCCGGTAATCTCACCAAGGCTCGGCTCAAGATGATGGAAAAAGAGGTCGGCCCCAAAAACCACAAGTGGAATCACGGCACAAACTACCCAGCGATCACGATGCCCGCCGCCATACAAACACGGGCCCAATCAAACTACTTGTGGATTAGCGCGACGAATTCCTCGGCCAAGGAAAGCACGTGGGCCACCTTCGTGGTCCGACCCGATGGCGTGATCACTGAGCGCTTGCGGCGTAACGGCGCCGGGCTGATTCTCTCCACGATTGATACAGAATTGAAGTTCTACGATGCAACCAAGGCCTGGCGAAAGCGGGCGATGAACGGACAATTTCATTCGGGAAAACTAGTTCAGCATCCAAGATCAGAGAACCTCAAGCAACTTTGATGCCCTCTTTTCTGGCACCACCAGTCATGGGGCATTTTTCCTCGTAAGAACTTGGGCACTTCCGGTTACTATGAAGCCATGAACAGACTCATCATTCTCATTCCAACCTTGTGCATCTGCGCCGTCCTATTGACATCGATGAAGCAGACCGACGCAAGCTTAGACGTGGCCAACGGCAACCCCGTGGAGTTAGGCTTAGTTTCTTGGGGTCGGGATCTCGACGCAGCCATCAAGTTGGCAAAGCAGAAGAAGCAAGATGTCTTCCTCCTGTTTCAAGAAGTCCCCGGCTGACAAGGCTGCCGTGATTTCGGTACTCAGGTTCTGAGTGACCCACAAATTGTCGACGCCATCGAGAGCAACTTTGTTCCGTGCTGCATCTACAACAATGTCGGCGGCAAAGACGCCACCCTTGTCAAAGCGTTCAAAGAGCCGACATGGAATTACCCTGTCACCCGCATCATCGACCCGGCACGCAAGGACATCGTCAAGCGTAGTGCCAACTGGCACAACGGCCGAGATTTGGTCAAGCAAATCGTCGACGGCTTGAAGGCCCGCGGCAAGACAGTCCCCGGCTATATCGAATTGATGGCCCTCAACAACAGCACCAAGCCGACTCCTTATGAAACTGCTGTTTTCGGTATGACATGATATTGGGTGGGTGAGGCCGAGTTCGGCCTCAAAAAGGGAATCATCTCGACTCGTCCAGGTTGGTTAGGAAAGGTCGAAGTCGTCGAAGTCAAGTTCGACCCTCGTGTCACCACCTACAATGACTTGGCCAAGGTCGCGGCTACCAAACGATGCGCCGAGCCAATCTTCGCGTGCACCCCGGCTCAAAAGAAAGTCGCTCTTAAGTACACGAAGCGTGTTCAGGACCGAGGCGCCGGCAAGATTCGTTGGGTCCAGGACAACAAGTACTACATGAGCCAAGGCGCACTGAAGTATCTGCCCGTCACCGAAACCCAGGCCACTCGTATCAACGCCGGCCTGACACAAACCAGCTATTGGCTCTCCCCCGGACAAAAGGCCTTACTCAAGAAGATCAAGGCCAACCCAAAGACAAAATGGCCTACCGCGATCGGCCAGCCTTTCGCCAAAGCTTGGTCGGCGGCGATGAGTGTTGCCAAGAAGCTCAAATAAGGGTTAAGACAATCTAAGCGCCCTTCATGTTCCAAGGAATGTGAGGGGCGTTTTTCATTGAGGGGCCTCGGCAGAGTTCCACGTCATCAATGCCAAGGAAGCTCCATTGCCGTCTCGTTATGGAAGAGACTGATCCGCCTGCAACTCGAACTGAAGATCATCAAACTTCTTAAGGGCGGCAGCTCCGGGCCACCAAAATGAACGGCGCCAAAGCTGGACTTGTTGAGCGTGGGCGCCCCGTTGGTCTGAAAGAGATGGGACACGGTCGAAGGGGAAAGGGAAACCAGAGGAGCCGTAGTGACACCACACACCGACCTGGTTGCCGGCACCTTGACCAGAAACACAAAGGCGAAGAAAGTCGTCACGCCCCAAGCCGGCACGACCAGAGTCGCCTCTGAGGACATAGTCGCAGTGAGCGTCAATGAATGGCGCGGTGATCCTGGCGGTGTCGAAAGGCTGGGTGGTGCCATTGAGATAGATAATGGAATCTTGGCCCAGATCTTGCCTGAGGGCTCTGATGAAATTGCGTTGATCGACGAAGTTGCCTCTTAAGCCGTCCAGGTAAAACCCGTCAAAGTTATAAAGAGACATGAGACGGCTCAGTTCGGCGTGAATGTCAGGAGCGGTCGAATAGCGCGGCGACACATAAGGCACGAACTTCATGCCTTCGACTCGCGCCGTCGCCATCACCCGTTCCAATTCAGCTTCATCTTCTGGTCGATGTATTGCCGAGAGCCAAGGGCATTTACGGAAACGATAGCGACTTAACTTGGGCCGAAGCTTGGGGTTTTCTTCGGCCCAAAAATAGGCGTGCAGAGCAAGAATCTTGGCGTGCTTAGCGACTTTTCGAATCAGCTCGTCATTGGGATAAGCGCGGCCCTTTTGAGGACGGCCTTCATGGGCAATACGCTTGGTGAATGCTGTCTTGTCTGGATGGCGTGGTGGAAAGACGTGGAAGAAAAAGGGATGGGTCTCATCCATCGTCTGCCTGATTCGATTTTTTTCAAATGACGTTCCCGGTAAGCGATAGAGTCCACAGCCAAAACCCTTGCCTCGAAGATCAGTTGCTAACGTGTTTTCGCTTGTATCGGTGATGGAGAACGACGGCCTAAATTCGACCGGCATCGACCCGGTGCTATCGATGCGCAAGAAGCCATCAGAACCCAAGGACAGTTGCTGTTTATCACGTTGTGCGGTGAGTTCGTCACGAGTCCAACCTTGGACGTGCCATCGAGCATGAGGCTCAAGCCTGATGACACCGACAGAGAATTCCGCTGGGATCCTGGTGGTGACGCAGATTTCTGTAGGCGTAAATCGAAAAATCGAACCTGTCAATGTGACGATCGTCACATCACCTTCGGTCTCGACTTTTTCGATCTCCATGTTTGTCATCCGGCTTTGGTGACTGCGGTAAGCGAAGGGTTTTGGCTCGGCGATTCGACTTCATCAGGGGCAACGAGTTTCTCTTCCAATCTTTCTCCGGCACCTAAACCAGTGGCGACCATTTCTACTTCGGCGCCAAGGCCCCAAAGTGAATGCGCACGTTTGGCAAGATCGAGAACCGTGAGTCGCTCCACGTGAGCTGGCACACGTGTGCCAACATGATTCTCGTGCAAGGCCGTCATGATGAGTTGAGTTGCCTGATGCGGAGAGATGAAAAGACGAGCCGCCTCCGGGTTGGTAATCGAAAGAGGTCGTCCGAGGCCCAGTTGCCTGCGAAAAATCTGTGTCACACTGCCATCAGAGCCAAGAACATTTGGCAGGCGCATGGTTGTGAGGGTCATGGTAGATGACGCTGCGAAATGAGCCAGGTGCCGTTCCGCTTCGTGCTTTGATTTCCCCATCACACCGATGGGGTCAACCGCCTTGTCTGTGGATAGGAAAACGAAGCGCTTGACATCAGCCTTACCGGCCTGCTGGAATAGATTAAGGCTGTGCTCCAGGTTGTTCCGTCGGCATTCGACAGCGTTGAGCTCCATCATGCCCACGTGCTTGTGGGCCGCGGCATGGATGACAACATCATATGCGTTCGCCCTGAGGTGCTCAGTGATATAGATGTAAGCCCCCAGATTCAAAACGAGAAACTCGGGAAGGATCTCTTTTTTATTCTCAACACAGAGCTGATGAAGAAGAAAGAGGCCATTCTCATTCTTATCAAGGGCGGTAACCGTGTGCCCGTTCTCGAGAAGTGAGATGGTCAAAGCTCGGCCGATGCTACCGCCGGCGCCAGTCACCAAGATTTTTTGGGGCGGCAGATCAGACAACGGGATATCTGTCTCCGGTCGGCCAAGGAACACCTCAATCTCGTTTGGGGTCAAGGGCACATCAAAGCCCGGATCATTCGTCATGATTGATTTCCTAAACCAAAGATGCGCCAAGTGGCTGCAAAAAGAAGACGGAGATCGCTCCAGAAGCCAGCGGTCTCGACATAACTGGCTGAGAGTGCCAGCTTACGAGGCCGAAGCTTCTCACAATAATATTGTTCGGGATCATCAACACCACGCAGTTTTTCTTCTTCGTTGAAATAGGCCAAGACGGCGGGGTCCACTAAACCCGGTCGGACAGACAAGACAACCGCTTGATCTGGATTGGTGTGATCAATGAACTTTGGCACCTCCGGGCGTGGGCCGACCAAACTCATCTCGCCTCTTAGAACATGGACGAGCTGGGGCAGTTCATCCAAGCGATAGCGCCTGAGAAAAGAACCCAAGGGTGTTTTCCTCTTATCGTCTTGGCTGGTAATTTCAGGGCCATCTTCTGCGCGCATGGTTCTGAATTTCACCAGAACAAACGGTTTTCCCGCCCGGCAGATGCGCTCCTGGAGAAAAAAGACCGGAGGGTGATCGAAGATGAGAACGAAGAGCGTGACAAGAGCCATCACCGGCATCAAGAAAACCAAGGCCGTGAGTGCGACAAGCACATCGAATGATCGTTTGACCAATGCGCTCATGAACACCAACCTTGAACGGTGCCAATAACGTGATCAATCTCTTCCTCGGTCATTGTGGGGAAGATCGGGAGCGACACATGAGAATTGTAGTAGGCCTCAGCGTGAGGAAAATCACCGAGATTTGAACCGAGCTTCTGGCTCGGCCCTGATAGGAGATGGAGAGGTTTAAAGTGAACGCTCGTCCCGACTCCTTGGGCATGAAGCACATCGATGAACTCATCCCGTGTCTGGTCGGTGCATTGGGTGAATTGAGGGGCATAGACATGCCAAGCGTGAACCCCTTCTCTTGGTCGAGGGGGTAACTTCAAAGCAGTAAGAGCTGAGAAGGCCTCGTCGTAGCGCTCGCGGATATGCTCTCTTCGGCTGACCATCTCGGGCCACTTGGACAATTGAACGACACCAACGGCCGCGGCCATATCTGACATGTTGGCTTTGAGGCCAACTTCGACAACGTCATAGAAACGGAAGCCTTCGCCACCCTCGCGTTTCCAGGCATCCTTGTCGATACCGTGAAGCCTTAACATTTTGGCGCGCTTTTTTGCCGCTTCTGTCGGCAGCGTGAGGAGGCCGCCCTCGCCCGTCGTGAAGTTCTTGTTGGCGTAGAAACTGAATGCCGAGTAGGTGCCCAAAGCGCCGATGTTCCCGTTCCCCGTAGCGCTGCCAAAGGCATGGGCGGCGTCATCAATGATGACGAGGTTGTGCTGTTCGGCAAGGGCCTTGAGTTTTTCCATCGGCGCTGGATAACCGTTGAGGTGCACCGGCATGATCGCTTTTGTGTTGGGAGTGATCGCCTTGGCGACTTCCAGGATATCGATGATGCCGGTATTTGGATCGATATCGACGAGAATGGCTTTTGCGCCAACCCGCCACACCGACGCCGCGGTAGCTACAAAGGTCAGGGGTGTCGTGATGACTTCATCACCAGCACCGATTCCCTCGGTCAACAAAGCAAGCTCAAGACCAGCCGTGCAAGAGGATACCGCCAGAACGTGAGCGCAGCCCAGTTTCTCGGCGCACAGAGCCTCGAATTCATCGACTTTCGGGCCAGCGGTTACCCAGCCAGAATGCAGAACAGCTGCTACGGCATCCGACTCTTCTTGCCCGAGCCAAGGGCGATGAAATGGGACTGATATTGAAGTCACGACAGCTCCTTATCGAAACGCGCCATCCAGTGACCCCTCAAGAATGGGATGCGCTCAAGAATTTGTACCACCCCCATGGCTTTAGGTCCAAAGAACCGAGCTATTGGGGGTAGCAAAATGAGTTCTTTATGCTCGCTAACCTCGGATCGCTCACCGAGCATGGCTCGAACTTGACGAAATGGCGTCGCCCGGGCGTCACCGCCGGGCCGCGACCGATGGAGATCATGAACGAGGAGCCAACCCCCTGGGGCCAGCACGCGCCAAGCCTCATCAATGACTGCCTGGCGCAGTTCGCTCGTATGAATTGACGACAAGACCAGTGAAAGAACGAGGCCGTCGAATGCGCCAGATTCAAAATCTAACTGACTCGCCGACCCGGTGATCACCTGGGCCTTAGGCAATCGCTCTCGTGCCCGTTCACAACGACTCTCGGACTGGTCAATCCCATGGAGGTTATGCTCCAACGCTCCTTCATCCTTGAGCGCTACGAGCCAATCTCCGGCCCCACATCCAACATCCAGAAGTTTGGCATCCGCTTTGAGGCAAGTGTGCAGGAGTTGCCGGCGCACTCGATGGCGACAACCATCAAAGTAGGCCTGCACTTTCTCATGCTCGACAACCTCCTGATCTCTTCGATCAAACTGCTCTTTGATCCGTGCTAACTCCATCTTGGATTGCGCGTCAGTCACGACTCACTCCAGGTTGAGTCTCATTGCTTGAGGTTTCCGCCAAATGGCTCAAAGGAATCCTCGGAAGTCCAAAGAGAAAGCCAAATCCGTAAGTAAAATGCATGATGAGGAAGGTTGCGAAGATGAAAGAAGCAAGGGCCAGGTCTTTCGCGTTCCAGGCCTTAGTTATTGAGACGAGCGCTATAATGAGGACATAGGCCAAGAGCAAGAAGGCCGAGGATGGAAAGACTGCGGCAGCCCATGCCAACATCACCAAGGCGCTCGGATAAAGGTGGCGGAGTCGTATTCGCCTGGGGTGCCGCTTCAGAACTATCGGCTTCCAAAGCCCATAAGAATAGTACTGGCGGGCGAGAGCAGCAGCACTTTCGCGAGGTCGATAGGTCGAGCGAATCGCCGGATCGAGAAAAACCCGCCCGCCGCCATCGAGGATCCGCATGTTGTGCTCATCGTCTTGGTTGCGTTCCAGCGACGCATCGAACTCACCGAATTTGTGGAAAGTAGCTCGCTGCCAGGCTCCTAAGTAAACCGTATCGGTGAATCGCGCCGTTTCCTTCGAGCGAAAATCGGCGCCGCCTGAGCCAAGATACCCCGAGGTCGCATGACCGTAGGCTTTGCCCCAAGAGACTGAGCTCCGAGGAATTTGGAGGCCACCGACGCAGTCGGCACCGCTCGCCTTCATGACAGCGTGCACGCTCGCGAGATAATCGGTGGCGACGGTCGTATGCCCGTCGACGCGCACGATCACCGAGCCGTTCGCGCTTTGCAAAGCCTGATTAAGCCCCGCTGCTGCGGATTGCCCAGAATTCTCGAGGATGGTGACTGTCAGCCCCTTTTCCTTTTGAGCCGCTGCGAAACTCGTCACCAGCTCTAATGTCCGGTCTGTCGAGCAGCCATCAGCAATCACGAGCTCATACGATCCTAGGGCGCAAGTTTGAGCTGCCAACGCGTCGAGTGTCGCGGTGATGTTCTCCTCTTCATTGCGAATCGCCATGATGACAGAGGTGAATTCAAATGTTTCAGCTGACGGCGTTCCCATAAGGCGATAGTAGCGTTTCTTTGAGTTCTGGACACGATAGGATTTCCTTCGACCCGTTGACGAAGTGGTGCACTTTTCAGTGGTTGGCGGCTTTTTCTGCAATTTCTCGAGAAAGATGTAAGAAATCTGGGTCGCCATGCCATTCAATAGCGACATGACTAACGCATTGAAATTGAACATCGACGACTTCGTTCGTACCCACCAAGACGGCCTCAGGAGATACCTGATGCTTCTTGGGGCGACGATGGAGGTCGCAGACGACTTAGCCCAGGAGGCCTTCTTGGTCTTTCTGCGGCGAGGGTCTGAGCTCACCGATGAAGCCAGTGCGGCCGCTTTCTTGAGGCGATCAGCGTTCAATTTGTTGCGAGACTCGAGACGCAACGAGGCCAAACGCCTGGGAATCTTGAGAGAAGAAGCTGCTGAGGTCATCTGGAAAAAGTACCGCTTGGACGAGAAGCCGGACGTCTACCGCGAAGCACTCACTGAATGTGAGGCCCATCTCACCGATCGAATGCAGAAAACTGTCGATCTCTTCTATCGACGTGGCATGTCAGGTCCCGAAGTCGCAAAAGCCCGAGGGCTCAGCGAGTCTGATGTCTGGTCCACCCTCCATCGAGCTCGCGAGCGCCTGCGCTCTTGCATTAACAGGAAACTGAGTCATGAAGCCTAATCGTTCCGACGAAGATCTGGAGCTGCTATTTCTTGAGCAGTCCTTGCGTGAAGACGTGAAAGAATCTCCCCTGCGAGATCTGTCCGCCGTTGTACGCGAGAGGTTCGAATCTGAAGAACGGCAGGTTAAAGGAGAAGAGATGTCATCCATGGTCATAGAAACAACTTTGAACAAACCGGGCGAAGCCTCGAGATTCGATCGAAAATTCTGGACGCTCTTGGCTAACGCGGCCTGCATCGGTGCCATCTTCTTCCTCATTGCAAGCTTCTGGAACAACGGTTTCTTTGCGGACAAATCAGATGCAGATCGATTTGCAACACCAGTGATCCAAGATGAAGATGATCAAGAGGTCGAAGACCACAACGAAGTACTCCCCGTTATCTCGGTCTTCACCATGGCCGATGTGAAGAAACTGAGCCCGGGGGCAACAAGGATTCTGGGTGCAAGCGATCAGATCACCGACGCCGTTCTACTTGAGATCATTCGGACCCAACCGAATCTCGTCCATTTGGACATTCGTCAATCCTGGGTCACGGAACGAAGCGTTCGCAAACTCAGTGAGCTGAAGCATCTCACTTCCCTTTCTCTCGCTTGGAACGAACACATCAGTGCAGCCGGGTGGAATTCCGTGACCAAACTCGTGGACCTTTCGCACCTCGATCTCAGCGGGTGGGTCGGCCAGAGTGCTTCTTTCAATGATTTCCTGCCAGACCCTCTGCCGGAGCCAGATCCTGGGGTAAAACCTGGTGCCTTCATGATCCATGGTCTGGCTTCTTTGCCGAAGCTACGCAGTCTGAACATCAGCGGTCTTGAGATTACCGACGAGCACCTTTATCGACTCGGCGCAAAGGTAGGCCAAAGACTGACTGTGCTTAATATCTCCGGCACCAATATTTCCGCTGAAGGCATCCGGTCGCTATCATCCTGGCCCCGCCTCATGAGCCTGACTGCCACTGGCTCGTCGAATCGCTCAATGTCACAATTGAAAGCGTTTGCCAACCTTGTGAATCTCAGGACGTTAGAATTGGGCGCGAGCGGCATGGATTCTGTCACCTACCGCACAGAAGATTTGACCGCGCTGGGCCTACTTCCAAACCTAAGTTCTCTCGAATTTCGATTCGTCACTTTCACTGAGGGACAGATCTCTATGTTCACCAACCCTGACCGCACAGGCATCCAATCTAGCCGTGCGCTGCGGGAATTGTCATTCCTCTACTGCCAAGGAGTGACCGATGCTGACTGCAAAACGCTCGCTAATCTCAGCGGTCTCAAGAAACTAAGGCTCGTTAACATGAAGAAGCTCAGCGCTAAGGGCTTCCAGAACTTGGTTGATGGGCAAACGAAAGTGCTCGACTTGCGGGGAACCTTCACCAGGTTTAAGACAGAAAAATTCAAAGCAGCCTTGGACAAGAGGCCCGAACTTTCGATTCTCTTCTGGCGACAAGATGCTAAGGATCTGAGGCTGACCGAGTACTTCGCTGACAGCTCCAACAACCTTCAAGTGGTCCTTCAGGGCAAGTTGCCGAAACCGCGGAAGTAGCAATCAGTCAATCGCAGAGAAGGGCAGCCGCAAACCGCCGCCGCCTTTTTTTGTGCCCTTCGCCTTAAGGAGCAATCGGGAAGACTGGCTGCCACTCAATCGAGGTGAGAATCCAGCCATCATTTTTCAATCGCTCTACTAGGTCGGGCGCATGAGCCACACCCCAACAGATAGCAACATTCCTGGCGCCAACGGAATCTTTAGAGCCAAGATAGTCGTCCAAGCGAGCCAGAAGAAATCGGTTTCGGGCGACGATGATGATGGGGTCAGAATCCACAGTGCTTTCTGTCAATCCTTCGGCGAAGGATTGACGGAGCGACTCTTGAGCCTTGGCCTTATGCTCTGCTTCGTTCAGGGCCGGCCACTTGGCTTTCGAGAATGCAATTTCTTCCTGGAGTCGGCTCTTCAACAGCTCGTTGAAAGAACCAATCTCGGCTTCAATGTCGCCGATGGCAGCGGCGATCGTGCCGGCATCCACATCGCTGACTCGCCAGTTCGATTGGGGCGCTAAGGCCGATTCCTGAGTTGTGACTCCGAGGGTCTCAGCAATCTCGCGGTAATGGGACATCACCTCGGAAGGAGTTTTTCTTTCGCCGGTCACACCTTCCATCAGCACGATGTCGTAATTATTTAATGACTTGCTGACACGATCGTAGAAATCAACATGGCCAAAGTGGGCCATGTTCACGAGGGTGACATGTGAGTCGTCTGGTCGGGTGAACTCAAGCCACGCAACGGCAAAGGCATTGCCTTCGTTATCTGGCCGCATGTCGACAAAGGCGTTCGTTGAAGTGCATGCGCCCAGAGCGAGCACAAGAACGACAACGATAGCTTGTTGGCAAAGACGCGTCATCGGCGAACTCTCCACGACTGACTTGGGCGCTCAGGCCGCCCTTACTTAGTCGGGGATCTTAACAAATTGCCCATCGTGTTCAGCGGCTAAGCGACGCACCAAGCCACCTCCATGACTGCCAAGGTAAACACCATGAATCGCGATGCGGCGTAGAGAGTTCACCTTGCGGATTTCGGCGAGGATCTCATCAGTCTTTTGCAAGCGTCCTGCTGATGGTTGGCCGTCAGAAAGAAGGAAGATAGTGTCGGCAGCAGTCTCGTAGGATTCGTCATAGGAGCCACGTCCGGCAAACTTAAATGCCTCTTCCAAGCCACCGAAGAGATTGGTCGCACCAGATGGGCCGCGATTCAAGAGCCAAGCCTTGAGGGCGTCCTTGTTGTCCTTCGTGGCGAAGACCATCTTGTCGCGCCACGAAGATACGTTGTGCGTGAAGGTAACGATGTTGAATGTAGCGCCCTTCGGGAGAGCGCTGACAGCACGCAGAAGCTCACTGGCCAGGCGATCGATTCGCCGAGTACCGTGAAGTGTAATTTTCGAATTACCTGCGGCCTTATCTGTTTTCGAATGAGACATGCTGCCACTGAAATCGAGGACGTAAACAACATGCTTCGAAGTCGACTCAACGCCATAGAAACCTGTTCCGCCTGCTTCCTGCTTCCTTTTCGGCGCGTCTAATTTGCCGCGAAGAGGGTCTTGGCTGCCGCCCCCTGGCTCTTCTTTGTTGTTCTTTTCCTCGGGCGGCTCAGCGTTGGTCGTCTCGGTTGGCTCGGTAACCAGTTCGCGGTTCTCATCAAACCACTTTTTCCAAAGATGCTGGTTCGTGCGGAAGTTCTCGCCAGTCAAGTAGCGCATCGCTAAGATGGCGTCGGTCTTGAGCCGCCCCTTCTCGCGCACCATGGCTGCATTAAGAAACTCTAAGGCTCGGCGACCACCAACTTTCTTGAGGACGCGAATGGACTGCGCTCGCACTGGCCAAGCCTCGTCTTCCAAGCACACAAGTGCCAAGCGTAGAGCACGCAGTCCGCCCCAGTCTTCGGCAACGATCAAGACTCGCAAGCGATCAAGCTCATCCTTCGAAGTAGTAAGCTTGATGAGAAGCGGCTGAATTTCTGGCGATTCACAGCTGACAATGACGCGTAACACGACGAGTTTGTCTTCTGGATCTCGGCCTTTCTTGTAGGCCTTGATCATCGTCTTCAGGGCTTTGTCTTGATCCTCAGGAGCGAGGCGCTTGACGATGAGACCAACAGACTTGCGCAAGGCCTCCAAGAAGTCACCGATGTGACTGACAGCACGTGCTGTGTCCTTGAGTTCTTCTCCTTTTTTCGCCTGTTCGTTGACATCGCTCTGGTTCACGCTGCCGGCGCCAAGCTTGCGCGCCTTTTTCAGCTTAACAGCAAGTTCGTCAAGGCGATGTTTCACCTTGGTCATATCGTTGCGCAAGAACACGAGTTCTTTCGACGTCATACGAATGCGAGCAATGACGAAGCGCAGCGTGTTGTTGTCGGCGTGATCGCTGATCGCCTCAGCTGCATTCATACGTTCGGCATGACCGGCTGGCGAATACTTGCGTTGAATCACACGTCGCAAAGCGCCAAAGCTCTGGGCCTCGGCGATTGGCACCGCAGACATGATGGTGAGCAAAACAAGACAAACCCGAAGGGTGGATTTCATGTTCTTCTTTCGATGTAGGAAAAGGAACCGAAATGGTTGGTTCGTTCCTGGGCGACGGGCAGATCTTAACCATGTTTCGATGCCTGTGAAAACAACAAAGCTTTTCGAATCCTGGAGTCACGCCCCATGTGTAAGGTTCATTTTGCACAAGTGCAGATCTCCTGGTCAGCTGGTGACTTGCAATCGCCATCGAAAACGATTCTTATGGAGACTGATAGATACCGAGCCCACATCATCAGAACGAAAGAACAAGAATGAACCAGTCTCTTTTCTTCGCTGTCGATGTGGCCCTCATCCCGGGCGATGAATTGGCCATGGAAGCCATCTCCATCAACAAGAGATTGTTGGATCGTCGAGACAGTGAGATTCGACTTGCTATGACTCCGAACGTGCGCTTTGGTTTGCCTCATATTTCACTCGGTATGTTCTTCGTTGGAGGAGCGTTCGTCCTGGAGGCGCGAGACCGACTGAATAGTTTGCTCAAGCAGTCGGCGTCGATCCAAATCGAAGTCGAGCGAGTCTCGAAGAGACGAAACTCCCATGGCTCGTACACCTATTCGCTTGACGTTCTAAGAACAGCCGAAATTCAGGATCTCCACCAGGCGACCATGTCTGTCTTCTCTGATTGGCTCGGAGCCAACGGCGACACTGCAAGCTTCCTGGCTGGCGTCGATTCTGCCAGAGAATCCGATGCCCAATGGATTAGTCAATTTGCTGAAAAAGCCGCGTTTTCGAATTTTGACCCCCACATCACTTTGGGGTTTGGCGACGATCATTTTGAAACGGGACTGGTAGACATGCCTCAGGGTCGTGCGCGTGCTGTCGGTATCTATCGCCTTGGGTCTGGGTGTACGTGCCGAGAAATTCTTCAAGAAATTGCCATGACCAAGAGATAGTCCCGGCCGAACACCAGCACCACCCGCGATCTCAAAGCCTGAGACCATATGTCAAAAAGGGAGGCGCTCGGCTCGCTCGCTGGAGATTGTATAGGAGAGGATCCCACCGGCTGCCAGAAGAATGACACAAGTAAAGAAATAGGGCGCGACATCCATCCCGGACAACTCGCCTGGGCTCCTCGCGAGGAAGTAGGCCGGCAAATTGCATGCGCCAGCAATGAGCACGCCCGTTGGCTCACTCGCTTCAAGGCGAAGGCAAATGTAGGCGCATAAAGCTCCTGCGGCAGCCATCAAGAACAGTTCGCCCCAGATCGCATTTGACGTGACCCAAATGACGACGACATTGAGGCAAGCCCCGAAGATTACGAGATTTCGCTTGAAGGTCTGAGAGAGGCTATCGCGCGTGTCGACGATCACCTCTCTGCGCATATTCTCATCCTTGATCTCTGCTTGAAACCACTCAGGCAAATCTTCAAATGCAGGAGCCCCCACCTCTTCGGCAACTTCCTCTTTCGAAGTGATCTTCTCCGTCTCGCTCATGTCTGCATTATCGACAGAACTGGTCGAGTTCTGGAATCTTGGGCCGTCTACAACGGAAGTGCCATGCTTGGCGACGCGATCTCAATCTTGGTGGTAGCAAGTCCCTGACTGAACTGGATAAGGCACTCGGGCACGAAGATGGTCTATCCTCGGGCAGGGCCCCTGACCTCTGCACAAGAAAGGCCGTCTTGTGCTAACGTTCATGCTCAACGGAGCAGCGGAGCCAAGATCCTTGCCACCGCCCGTCATGAGGTAACCAAGGTTACCAGACTTCTCGAAGTGTTATCCAAATGACAAACCGACTGACCACTGCGCTGAGTATTTCTGCGTGCCTGTTCCTGTTTCTGAATACACCCTCACAACAACAACGCGATTCGGACTTGGCGAAATTCGCCAGATTCCTTGATGCGAACCACGACAACCAGGTTGGCGGCTATGAGGCCGCGGGGCGGCTGCTGCTCTTGGCCAAGGAAGCCGGGGGCGCCGATCAGAAAATGAGTGTTGAAGAGTTTCTGAAGATCTCCAAGGAACTCATGGCCGACGGCGAGCAACATCTTGATTTACTTACTGAGATGACTAATGAAGTTGATGGCCTCTTCAAGGTTTTGGACAAAGATGGTGATAAGAAGATCGAGCTGAAAGAACTCGGCAAGGAACGCCGTGCAGAACTCGACGACTTGGATGTCAATCGCGACGGTGTGATCGAACGTCATGAAGTCTTGATGCGCCTGAAATCCGAGTTCACGCCTGTTGCTTTTGTTGTCAATGAAGATCGCGCCATCATGTCGGGCACAATCGATGGGTCAACGCCCGGGGCAGTCTTACGGCTCAGGCTAGAACATCCACAAATTCGAATCATTGAGATGCACAACGTTCCAGGGTCAGCTGATGACCACTCGAATCTCCTTGCTGCCGATCTCGTTCGCAAGCACGGCTATGACATCCACTTGGCTGATGGTGGAGAGATTGCGTCAGGAGGAGTTGACTTCTTCTGTGCGGGAACAAGGCGCACCGTGGGGCAGAATACTAGGATCGGTGTTCATTCATGGGCCGAAGGCGAAGACGGACGAGAAGGCGCCGACCTACCGAATGATCACCCAGAGCATGCCATGTTCCTTGAGTTCTATAAGGCGATGGGCATTCCGGAGGCCTTCTATTGGTTTACTTTGAAGGCAGCTCCCGCGGATGGCATTCATTGGATGAGTCCTAAAGAAATCTCGCACTTCGGATTGACGCAAGAGCGCGTCAAGTCAGAGCTCGAGGACCGCTCCTACGGGCTTGATGATCTCAAGATTGAAGGCAAGCAAAACGCCATCGCAGCACTGACACCGTCGGTGCATCCAATCATTCGTAAGACTTTTGATCGATACACGCGAATCGTGGCTCCCAACGGCAAGCCCATTCACATCTTGGCGCAAGAGGGTTGGACGAATGAAGGGATCGTTCGAACTCGCAAGATTCTCGGCCACTTCCTCACCAACGTGCCCGGTTCCAAATTTGGCGCCAACAAGGAAGCAGTCGCCAATGCCATGGCTGATCGCCGGGCGACTTTGGCTCTATTTCGAACCGAGGAAGACATGGAGCTTGCCTTCGATGGTCCACTAGGCGAGCTCGATCTGGGAATTCAAGATCTGCGAGCAAACGAATGCCCCATCGAAGGCTCCGCCGATTACATGGGGCACGTCACACGAGATGCAGCATTTGAAGAGATCCTTCATTTGGTTCATGACTATGGCATACGCCCAGCGCTGCCGGGATATGATCAAGAACTTCAACAGGCCAATCTTGAAGCCGCCAAGAAAGGTGTCTGGCAACCATGGCCGGAGGACGAGCCAGACAGTCATCGCAACGAGTACATCGCAGCCGCATATGACAACTACATAGACCTATGGCAGGTCAAGCCCAAGAAATATGAAGGGGAAGACTTAGATGCTAACGACCTTCCCACCGGGACTTCCCACTTTGGTCACTTTCGCGCCAATTCACGAATGGCGCTGCGGAAGGCCGATGCCCGAGGCTTCAAGCTAGTTGAAGGTTTTCTTCCCGATCACCTGACCTATGAGCCAACTCTGCCACAGTCGTTCGAAGGGGTATTTTCTATTCGCTATGACACAAAGATTCCCTACACATCGGTTTCCAAGCATCTACGTCACGTGCGGCTTTGTGGCGCCCTTGACTCGACCCTTTGGGGGAACCAACACGCAAACCGCCTAAGCGGCAACGCAGGGAACAACTCGTTCGAAGGCCATGGCGGAGATGACATCATTGACGGCGGCAAAGGCATCGATGTTGCGATCTACCGTGGCAAGAAATCTGACTATCAAATCACGGTTGTATTCCGAGTGATAACGATTTTGGACAAGACAGCGAACCGTGATGGCAAGGATGTGCTTACCAACGTCGAATTCCTGCAATTCTCTGACGGAAGCCGCATGAGTATTAACTAGATCGAAGACAGGCTTAACGGGGCAACTCTTTCAAGAAGGTCTCGATTTCGATTTTTATTTGCTTCATGCTCACTTGGTCAAAGACCTGATTGATGGCTTGAAGTTGGCGCATGCCACTTTTGAGTTTCTCATGGAGGGCCACGAGGAGGGCTTTGTTTGCCGGAGTTGAGTGTCTGAGAAAATAAACCAGGGCCCAGCCACGAGCATAGTTGAAGCCAGCCCGGGCATAGAAGTCCTTGTGCTTGATGCGCACAAACTTAGCTAAGTCGCCAACGACAGAGTCGAGATGAGTCAGATGGTCCGGTCGGACAGGAGTCTTGGACCACCGGCCGCTGGTAGCTGTTTCATAGTACTCGGCCGTGCCTTCATTGAGCCAAGTGGGCATCTCCTCGGTGATGCTGTCGATGAATTGGTGGAACCCTTCATGCTGCACTGTCTTCAACATGTCATCGCGATTCGGCAGGTTCCAAATAAGTAACTGCTTCAGAAGTGGGAAATAGAGTCCGGCAGTGTGACTGCTCGGACTCCCAGATAGGCGTGTGACATATTCGGCGTAGCCAGCTTCGCCAGAGAAGATGAAGACGCGGAAGCGAGATTTCTGCGTGTTCTTGACGCGTCCCATGTAAGCGGAATATGCCGAGAACGCCTTCTCGAGAACCTTGGCAGACTCTTCGGCTGTCTTCTTGTCAATATCCGTATGCACTTCATAGTGACGAGATTTCCAGACGAAGACACGTCCCCACTTGGGACCATTCTTGGCTCGAAACAGAGTCTCTTCGAGCTCCTTGATTTGGCGATTGCGATGGCCATTTGCGATGGCGTTGCTCAGAATTTTCTGGGCTTGATCGATCTCGTTGATGTCGAGCAACAAGTAGGCAAGTGAGATGAACGAGTAGGACTCGCCGGGGTAGCTTCTTATCAAACTTCGCCAATGCGCTCGTGCTTCTTTTCGACGCCTTAATCGTTCAAGGGCGTTGCCACGCAAGGCGCTGGCTTCAAAAAATGTTGGGTCGACTGCAAGAACGGCGTCGGCGTGAATGAGAGATTCCGGCCAGCGCCCAAGGCGGCTTTTGAAAACACCTCGATACCACTCCTTAGTAATCGCAGGAATCGAGCTTGGCAGTTTCTCAACTTCAGCGAGTCCGAGCTCCCATTCGCTGAGTCTTTCAAAGCGCCAAACCTGACTGAGGTTGTTGCGCACAACTGTATTCATCTTACCAGGGAAATTTCGTCGATCGCTCTTGCCCCTGGCGACGGCCTCTTGTTTTTTGAGAAGCCAGCTTGGAGCAATCGCCGATAGTTTAAACGTCGATCGGAAGCTGGCGAGATTCTCTTGCCGACGTTGATCAATCTTGCCCTTGATCCATGACGGTTCAATGGTCCCGGTCAGCGTAACCTTCTCGATTGCCTTGTTGAGGTCAATGCCCCATGACTCCCATAGGTTGCTCTTCTTCTTAGCAGCCATGTAGGCGCGCCCGTTGTAATAGGCGTTGATCGACTTGGCCCCAATCTTGAGTTTGAGCTTGAATTTCTTGCCGCCCTTCACCGGAGACATCTTGCGCGTGTCGACCTCTTCCCAGACTTCGTTCTTGAAGACGCGAATTCGACCTGGAAACCAGCCGCTGGCGTCTTCATTGCAACCGAAGATAACTGAGTAGGCGATCTTGTTGCCGACGCAGGCGCGGGCATAGAGTGTTTGGCCCACGGGATGACTCTTGCCTGAAATTTCAATGGTCGTAGGGCCTGCAAGCTTCGCCTGGTGATAGCGAAAGTCGGTCGACTTGTCGAAATCACGGTAGTTGCCGCTGTAGGTGATTTTTATTTTTCCGCGCTTAGAATCGTAGGAATGGAGTTCCCCTGAGACGACATCGGCAGGTTTGGCATCTGGGTATTCCGAATGGAAGGCGCAGCGTTCGAGGTACTCCAAGATCTCTCGCTTCTTGGCGAATACATAGGGTGCCAAGGCGTGATCAAGAAGCACCTTATCGAGCAGTTCTCCGGCTTTCTTCCACCTCGAACGCTTGGCATAGCTGATTACTTTGCCGTAGTCCCGCTCAAAGGATTCAACGTCTTCTTGGATTCCAGGATGGGAAACCGAGGTAGACAATAGGAGTAAGAAGACTAAGCAACGCCACATGTAACTTCTCTCTGTTGGGACACGTCTGAAACGTGATCCTAAGTCAAAATGGAGTGCTTGTCAGGTAGATCTGGTCGAGACGAGGGGAGCCTGGAAGAACGCCTTGGCCTACGAGCGCCGTAAGACTAGTTGATAGGCGTTGGCCATGAAGAGGAATAGCGGGCGCTTGGTGATTGGCATTTTCAAGAAATCGAGCCGATCCAAGATGCGCTCGAGAAAACCAAAACCAGACGGAAAGAGATAAACGCCCACGACTTCGACTTGTTCGAACCCAGCGGTTTGAGCTTGGTGGAGCAAATCACCGACGCTGCGGCGAACGGCGTGCTGGCGAGGTACCCATTGACCCTGGCGCCACGCCTTGAGACGCCCAATCAGGGCGGCAGCGCAGGAGTGTAAGGACCACCGATTGAGCGTGATAAGGTAGGCCATGGCGTTCGGCTTCAGGACCCGGCTCATTTCCCCAAGTGCCCCATCAACACGACTTAGGTGCTGGAGAACGCCGACGTTAACCAGACCGCCAAATTGACCGTCGCCAAATGGCAGCGCATTTAGGTCGGCGGCGCAAAGTGGGACATCATCGGTGACCTCTTGGGCTCGCCGCAGCATACCCAAGGAGAAATCAGCTCCGACTGGCGAGAAGCCCATGGCATGGAGGGTGTCACAGTAGACCCCGGTGCCGCACCCGAGATCGACGACTCGAGCGCCTGATTCGGGGCTGTGGTTTCGCAGTGACAGGCTAATCGCTCGGAGTCTTCGGGCCAGTCCATGCTCGGACCAGCCGGAAACGGTGGCCTCACTACCGCCCCGGGCTGCGAATCGATCAAAGCGGGCCCGCCAATCGGCTTCAAACCCACCTTCAGGTTTTTCCTCAAAACCAGCCATGAAGCTCACATAATCCCAATGAAACATCCGATATACTAAAAGATACAAACACCCCTACATCGAGGTGATATGGAACTCTGTTTCCTATCTCCTTGAAAGACAAGAACTTGGAAGAAGTCCATGGCTCAAGAAATAGACTTTGCTGACCCAGAGATCAAGGCCTTAGAAGCTTGGCTCAAGCGATCCTTGTCGACTATGGGGAAGTCGGCTGCTGGAGAACTTGGGTGCACACTCGACATCGACATCAAAGCCTTGGCGCTGAAGACGGAAGAAGAAATTCGCTCCCAGGTGCCGTCCGACGGGCTTTCCTGGGGTCTTAAATTAGACGATTCTGAGGGTCATTTCTTTGTGCTGTGTGGCCGCAAGGTGGCTCTGGCTGTATCGCGCCCAGCAGATGACGGTGAGGGTGCTTTAGCTGAGCGCCTCGCTGACGAGGCCCCCTTCTCAGACGATGAGAAGGCCGCGATGATGACCGCCCAGCAGTTGTTGAGCCAGTCTCTTATCGATGCAGTCAAAGGCGACTGCAGTAACGATAACTTGGCAAGCCATCATGACATCATTGAAGGCTCCGCCTGGGCAAGTGGTCAAGATCCTATCGGAGCCGAATCATTCCTCGTTGCTGAAATCAATGTGAGGTACGGAGGTGAAGAAAGTGAAGCTAGCCACGTCGTCTTGTCGGCGACATTCATCCGAGAACACTTCGCTCAGGCCCTCGAGGCCAAGAGCGGATCTTCAGCCTCAGGGAGCTTCGTTTTTTATCCCGCATCGTCTCCGATGAAAGATCACATTGTCGCGCAACTGGGCGCAGAGCCGCAAGAATGTGAAACAATTGCCGAGTTGATGAGAGGATTTCTCGACGAGGATGTCAGTGGCGCAGTGATCGGAGTGAATAAGGGTGAGGAGCACATCTTGTCACTCTTACGCGGCATGAAAGAGTTGCCGGACTGCGGCGACAAGCACATTATCGTTGTGCTCGAGAATCCAAGTACCAGCAACGTCGTTCGTTGCGGTCGACTCGGACTCTTTTCAGTGTTGCCGCCAGAATTCAGCCCCAACGACATTCAAAAGAAACTTAGTCGTCCTGAATGACCTCGACGATCCGAACGCCATAACGATCTTTGACCACGACAATTTCACCGCGTGCGATTAGTTTGTCGCCGATGACGAGATCGATGGGCTCACCGGCATTGCGCTCCAAGTCAACAATGGACCCCGGCACCAAGTCAATCACATCTGAGATCGTCTTATTGACGATGCCAATGCGCGCAGTCATGGGCACCTTGACGTCCATGACGCGTCCAAGATTCTCAGATGATGCCCCGGGACTCGAGGTGTTGCCGGGACTCTGAAAATCTTCAAAATCAACGGCTGCAACATCAGAGACAGTGGCTTCTTCCTGAACCGCCTCTTTCGCCGCACCACTGTCGACTGCTTCAGTTGTTTCGTCTACGGTGTCCTGAGTCATCCACCAGCTCCCCTGTTAATCTGTTCTGACGACTTCCCGTCCACTTGTTCTTCGATCTTGAATCCCATGTTGGATCCACAACGCCCAAGTGAGCCGATGTATTTGGTTTTGCCACCCACTTTAAATTGTAGGGGTTGGCCTGGTTTGCTGTCGAGCACAATAATGTCCCCTTCAGCTAAGGTCGAGACATCCCGGAGGCTGACAATGGAGGTTCCGATTTCGATGGTGCTATCCACTGAAACCTCGCAAAGAAGGCGCTTCAATCCCTGACGCCGGTCGCGAGCGACTTCGGCGGTTTGAACTGGAATCGAAGCAGCCAATTCGAGTTCTTGCGTCAACTGGGAAACTGGCAACATGAATTCGAAATGCCAGGTCAAGCCAGTGTCAACAGTCGCTTCAAACTTCGCCGTCAGATAGAGTTCGGTTGACGGAAAGACCGCTAACTGGTCTCGGGTTCCGATGAACCTCTGCCAAGACATGGTCAACTGGGCGACGCCAGTCATGATTGATTGGTATGCATCGACGACAGGATTCACGACATCCGCTACGACCCGCTGTTCGATGTCGGTCAAGTCTCGGTCGAACTTCTTTGCCTCACCCGTTCCACCGACCATACGATCGATAATCGATGCGGCCGTCCCGACGTCAATTGCAAGAAAGGCCGGCAGGGCCAACTCGGTGACGTCCAGTTCAATCACACAACAACGGCTCGGCATCTTGTCGACGAGGCTGCGTAGTCGAACCAGGGAGAAGTCTTGAACGTCGCAAGAGAATTGAGCCCGCAACACTGCGCTGAGATCACCGGCCATACGGTCTGCCACCATACGAAGACGAACACCCATGGCGTGCATCGCCTCGGGGCCCAAAGTGCTGGGCTCATCAACCGTAAAATCGGTGGTCGTTGTGGCGAGATCTACCTGCTCAGCTTGACGCGTTCGGAAACGTTCAAGCAGAGCGTCGATTGCCGGTATGTCTAATAAGTCGCTTTGACTCATCTTGTCCTCTGCCCCACACGGGAATGTCCTCTTACTTCGTTTCTTATCGGGTCGAAGCAATCGACACTGAAATCCTTTCCACCCCAGTGATTAGGATTTTCCGAGTGTGGTAAAAGCCGACGCTTAATTGAGTTGAATTTGGGTGTTTCGAGAGGAATTGTTGGAATTTGAGGCACTAGGGCCTCAAAAATTTTCCGGCGATGAGTGCTTTGCGCAGGTGTTCTGCGTCCTGAAAACGATGGGAGTCGATGCCATAGTTGACTGCAGCATCGCAATTCGCACCGTTGTCATCGACGAAGAAGGTGGCCTCTGGCGACAATCCAAGTTGGCCGAGAAGTCCGGAGAATACCTGCGGATCCGGCTTTCGATGGCCCCAATCGCAGGAAACGTAAGTCCACGGCAAATAGCGGCTGAGCTTCAACTTCGCCTCAATGTCGGCATACCACTTGGGATAGTTGCTCACGACATGCATCACAACTTCGGATTCTTGAAGCTCCCTTAGCAACTCCTCGATCCCAGGAATCCACTCATAGGACGACAATGTCACTTCCTTAAAACCGGCTTGATCGTAACGCCTTCCATCTGCGAAGAAGTTGTCGAGGAATTCCTGCTCGGTCCATCGACCGGTCTCAAACTCCACCCATGCCGTTGGATGCTTTTCACGCATTAGCTCAGTGAGCGACATGCCAAAGAACTTGGGCATCTCGACATAGAAAGGGTCATAGACCAAGGTACTCATCACATCTAAGAGCAATGTTCTCTTCAAGGTCGCCTCCATAATCCGTAAACTTTTCGACACACGCGAATACCAATGGTTGACGCACTGCTTTCCTTCGCGACCTGGGCTCGCGATGCAGACGTGCACCGAACAGGGGCGTTCTGGCTCCCCCCACCCCTGATAACAACATCTTCTTCTATCGTGATCGAATGAAGACCATCTCCCGGGGAAAAGCCAGTCGCATCTAAGACAAGATCGTCGCGGGTCACCTCCCACACGTTGCCATAGATGTGATGAAGGCCAAATGGATTGGGCTCGAAACTGTCAGCTGGTGCCAAACGCTCAAAACCATCATTCCACTTATTGAGCCCAATACGCCGCGCTTCAGCATCATTGATGTTGGCAATGCCAGCCAACGTGTTTGGGGTACTGCCACACCACCAAGTCGTCGTAGTCCCTCCGCGACAGGCATATTCCCACTGCGCTTCCGTGGGCAGGTCAAATCCAAGCTGTTGAGTGAAACGCTCCGCCGTGTACCAGTTTGCTCGACTCAGTGGTTGACGACCTGCGGCATGAAACTCAGCTTCCGTGACTTCATGCTCGCCGGGCATTGATCTCAACTCGTCACCAGTGCCAATGCCCCATTGCGACAAAGTAAATTCGTGTTTGCCGACAAAGAAGGGATGGAGATCGACAACCCGGGGCTCGTACTCGAGCCCCGAAGCGAAGAAATCAATATGGGGTCCGGTCTCGCCCTCAAAGCTCGGTTTTCTGGCACCAATGGTGTGCCGTCCGCCGGGAAGCAAAACGAGTATCGTGGCAAAATCTGGCTTGAGAATCAGCTCGCCGTCTTCACTTCGCTCAGGCATGCTCCCGGTGAGGACGTGAGCAAATTCCCAGAGACCCGACTTAGAATCTTTACCGATGGGAACAAGCCCGAGCTGAGGCTCAATGACTAGTCCTTGGTAAAGTGGGCAGTCATCTTGGTCCCCGATGCTCTTAATGGCTTCGTCCCAAATTTGTGACGCGTCGATCAAACTCTCTTGCTGAATGCGTTGGCACTGTGACTTGAGTCGGAGCATCGCTGCAACTGGCGCCAGTGGATCAGACTTCTCTTTGAGCAATTCAATGTTGTCGATGAGCTGCTTGATGTTGTCATGGCGCCATTCCTTATCAGCATCAGAAAAGACGTGTTCGAATTGCGCCAGCGTGGCTCGCTCCATCTCCTGCAGGAGAATCTTCACACGCTTCTGCATAGCTTCGTACGAAGTGCGCTGTTCCGCCGGAAGATCTTCCGCCAGTGCCTCATTGATTACGATGAGCCGCTCTCGGATGCCGTTGATAATCTTCACATCTGGGGCGTGTCGCTGTTGTGCGATTTCTGCGAACTCGAGAGCATGAGATTCCTCTTGGAGCTGTTGCAGAAGCGCGCGATAGAGTGGCTCTCTTTGAAGGAGTTCTTCGACATCATTCAGCCATTTGTCAAGCAGCGGTATTCGCTCTGGATGAGGTGGATAGAAACTAGGCATCTCCTGCAAGAAATGGCTGTAACGCAAACTATCGGAGAGCATTTCGTAACTATCCAGATTCTCTTTTGCCTCTTGGGCTTTGGTGTCGGCCCGCCTTGTTTCTCGTTCAGCTTTCTGGCGGTCCAAGTCGCTTTGTCGCCAAAGGGACGTCGTCAGAATTAATCCTGTTAACAATGAAAGGAAAGAGATCGCCAAAGAAACAGCTAAGGCTGGATTGCGTTCGGCCCAGCGCGAAAGAATGAGGCTCCAACTGGCTGGACGGGCCTGAATGGTTTCTCGCCTAAGGAATCGTGCCAAGTCATCAGCGAATGCGTCAGCACTTTGGTACCGCCGATTCATGTCGGCATCCATCGCGGTACGCAGGATGATATCGAGGTCTCGGCGAATATTAGGTACATACGTCGAGGCAGAAACAAGCCGACCTTCGATGATCTGGCGATAGAGCGCCTGACGCGTCGGGCCTGAGAACGGGCGCTCCATGGTGACGCATTCGAAGAGTGTCACGCCCAAGGCGTAGATGTCGGTCCGAATGTCGATGCGTTGGAGCTCGCCGCGAATTTGTTCCGGAGCCATATAGGCTGGGGTGCCCAAGACGTCGCCGGTATTGGTTAGGCCATCATCATTATCTACATGAGCCAAACCAAAATCGAGGATGATCGGGCGATCGTCCTTGCCCACCATGATGTTGCCGGGCTTGATATCTCGGTGAACGAGATTTTTTTCGTGTGCGGTCGCGAGAGAGCGAGCAACGCGCTCAACCAAGGACACGTAATAGTCAACGCGGGCGCGGACTGAGCTATGAGAGGCTTGGCTCTTGGCATCCGCGATTGTGCCGTCAACGTTCTTCTCTTTGAACTTGAGGATGTCCGCTTTCAACAATTCCGAAAGGCTACGACCATCAACGTATTGCATGGCGATGAAGGGCACACCCTCAATCGTTCCAGTTTCGAATACGGTGCAGATCCCGGGGTCATCGAGTTGCGAGACGGCCTCAGCTTCACGGCGAAATCTCTGGAGGTTATCAGGGGACTGCATGGACAGCCCGTGCATGACTTTGAGAGCAACAAGTCTTCCAAGGCGCTCATCTTTGGCCAGGAATACGAGCCCTTGCCCCCCTCGACCAATCTGTTTGACAATGTGGTATTGGCCAAGTTTCTTGATTGTCGGCGAGGGCGTGATGGGCAGCGCGCCCATGTTAAGAGTTTCGGCTCTGTCGCTTTCGTCTTGGGCTGTGAAAATGGTCGAGCCGTCGATCAGGGAGCGGTGCGCGATTGATACCCCTTCGGGATCGTTGGGAAACAACGTTAAATAGTCGTCAAGGTCCCGCTCTTGGCCGGAATCTAGGTCCGCTCGATATTGTTTGAGGAAAGCATCAACTTCACTCGATTCAGGCATGTCTCAGACCTTGGTTGATCTTGGGCCGTTTTTCGGCTCGATAATTGACGAATAACACACGGCGGCTTCTCGTCGATAAGGTCTTTCTTGGAGGCCTTCGAACTCGCCCTAAACTACTGTTTCATAGGCACTTTGCAAAATCCTTACAGCCTCGAATTAGTTTTCGATAAAAGAAAGCTATCAGAGTGTGCGATGAGCGACTATCCTAAGGCGAGTACCTGCTCGCACTGCTAAATCCATGTCACCAGAATACTCGGTCTGCTTTATGTCAAATAGAGTTCCTGTCTATATCGTTTTGCTGTTTTCATGCGCGTGCCTCGCGCTGAGCGCTCAGGTCATACGTCACGCGCCAACCGCGGCCTTCCCGACGATACAGGGTGCTGTTTTGGCCTCGGCAGAGGGTGACATTGTTGAGGTCCTCCCAGGCATCCACGTCCTGCCAATGCCGATCGATTTCGGCATCAAGAACATCACGCTCAGATCAACTGGTGGCCCTGACGTCACGGTCTTGGCCGGCACCAACAACAAGATCCTGATGGGCGGTGGACAGTCGACAGCATCGTTGGTCAGTGGGTTCACGCTGACTGGTGACGTTGGACTGTCTTTTGGTGGCGCTCTTCTGTTGATTGTTGCTTCGCCCATCATTCACAATTGTAAGTTCATCAATAACACGCGGCTTGATGGCGACGATGCCCACGGCGCCGCTGGGGCCGTGTATTTTGCCGGGCCAACATTTGTCGGCTGTTTGTTTCAGAACAACCAGTGTGGCCAAGGTCCGATCGAAGACGTTGGTAACTTTTACACCAACTTCGGTGGTTTTGGTGGCGCACTCTTCTTGGCCAATTCCACCGCCGACTTCATTGATTGCAACTTCGTCGACAACAAGGCGGGCAAGGGCGGCAAAGGTTCTCCTGAGACTGCCCCCGATGATGCTCCAGGGCCAGGAGGTTTTGGCGGAGATGGAGGCGCTATCTATGCCGAAAACACCGACCTCTCCTTCTCTAACTGCACGTTTATCAACAACACCGCCGGGGATGGCGGAGACGGTGGTGATGACACGACTGGGGTCACAGACGGTGCCGCGGGGCCTGCTGGGCAAGGAGGCGCCATTCGCACTTTTGGTGGAACGCTCGAAATCGTGAACTGCCTATTCTCGGGGAACAAGACAGGAGTGGTTCCTAACACCAACAGCATCCCACTCATTGGTGGACGCGGCGGTGCATTGTCGTCAGCCAGCAGCGGCACTGTAATCAGTAACTCGAAGTTCTACAGCAATGGAGCGGAAGAGGGCGCGGGTCTCAACTTAGACTTCAACGCCGGGCCAGCGACGATTGGCGAATGCATTTTCGCCGACAACCAGGCGCGCGGCTTTGGTGGTGCAATCCATCAACGAAATCCTGCCACGCTGATTGTTGAGCATTGCAACTTTGTGGCGAATGCGGCCTTTGAAGGTGCTGCTGTTTCGGTCGATTCGACGCAAACAGCCGATATTAGAATTTCAAATTCCATCATCTACCCAAGCTTCGGTTCACATTTCCGATCATCGCCGAGCGCTACTGTGGCCCAGGAATTCACCGTTTCTGCTTGCAACGTCCTGGGTGGCCATCCGGGTGCTGGGAATTTTGATGCCGATCCGATGTGGGTCAATCCATTCATTCTCGATTTCCACCTGCTTGATGGCTCACCTTGCATTGATGCGGGTGATTCGAGCCTGACAACCTCGACAGCCGATTTTGATGGTGAGACCCGAAACTTCGGCCTTACTGTTGATGTTGGCGCCGACGAATACTTTGGAATTCGTGGCAACTTCATGGGCACACTCGTCGATTTCAACGGTGATCCTGAAGAAGTCCTGCTCGTAGACGGCGCCACCGGAACCCCAGGGAAAGTGGTCCACTTAGCGATGTCCCAGCCCTCGGTCATCGAAATGCGCAATCCTTCTCTGAATGGCTTCCCAGCTCAATTCATCATATTTGGGACCATCGGACTGCCCGAGCCTGAAGATTCATTCTTCATTGATTTTATCGGGGCGCCGATGCTCTTCACGCCGTACGCCGTCAACCCAAATAGCTTCGCACTCTTCTTGCTGGCCGACTCGGTCACCCAGAGTCCAGACGCATTGACGCCATCGACAGCTGCACCTTGGGCGGTCACAGTTCCAGCTTTTGGTGAACCAATTACATTCACCATGCAGGCCTTGATTCAGGGCGCAAATGGACAATTTGAAATCTCCAATGGCCTCAGCGTCATCGTTCAATAGTAGGCTTTGTCCTCTATCGGTCTAAAATTCTTTAGGTCAAGGTCTGTTGACACTGCGAGAGATTGATTGACGATGATGAGCCAAGCCTTCCATGCGGACATGCCCCACTACCAATATCTCAAAGTCGCGATCGAAGCGGCTGCTTTGGGCTGCGCGATTGCACGAGAGGGGCAACTCCACGACTTCAACATGAGCACTAAGAGCGTCGGTGACTACGTGTCTGAAATCGACGTGAAGATCGATCATACGATCACACGTTTCTTGACCGATGCATTTCCCGATATCCCTGTAATCTCGGAAGAACTCTGTCCAGATTTTGACGAATTTCCTGATGAATGTTGGATTGTTGATCCCTTGGATGGCACCAACTCGTACTTGGCACGGGCACGACTCGAACTCGTCAGCACCATGATTGCCTTGCGGCTCGGCGGCGAAACCGTCGTTAGCGTTGTTCGCTTCCCATTCACTGATGAGACGTATTGCGCAGCTCTTGGGGGCGGTGCCTTTTGCAACGAGAAGAGCATCCAAGTACCGGGTGCCGGTAGCAAGCTACAGAGCGCTTGGGTCGCCATGAATCACTATGGTGACAAGACCCTCGAGACAGAGTTCTTTGTGCGGTCCCGAGAATCATTACGAACCAAAGACGGCGCCTTCATGGTTACCATAGACCCACCGGGCTCGGGTCTCGCCCTTCGCATCACAGATTCTCGAGACACGCTTGGAGCTGTCGTCCACGACAACAACCCAAAGAAGCGCAAGCAAGAAATTTGGGACGTCATCCCGATTCAACTGATCATTGAAGAAGCAGGGGGTGTCTATCTGAACGCCCAGGGTGATCAGTACGACCCCCTGTCTACCGAACCAATTGTCATTGCTGCATCGATGTCCATGGCCACAGAAATCATTCGACTTTCGCAACCGTAGGTCAGCCAACCGCGATCAGCGCAGTCGCTTGGGCCACCAGGCCTCGTCTGCTGGTCCGTTCATCTGCCAATAGGGCATACGCTCCGTTTTCGCCAAGGTGTATTCCGTTCCATTGCTATGTCGGAATCGAACGAGCGTTCTTCCTTTGGCGGTTGAGTCGAATTGGAAAACGCGGTTTTCACGTCCATATGAAAGAGTGAACGACACCGTGTTGAAAGTGCCCGCGGCTGTCTTGACCGTCACGTCAAGTTTTCGCTCCACAGAAAACGTGGTTGGCTCTAATCGTGGTAAACGCCCGGCCATCAGAGATGGAAATACGGAAATCGACGTCGGTAATTCGCCGGTCATGAGTCCACGAAGATAGAGCGGCAATGCATCCTCAGGAATCGCATTCGCCGGCCAGTTCTGGTCGCGATTACCTTGATCACCCCAATAAGATCGCGTTGACAACTGGCCCTTCATCAACATCGTCGACGTCTGCCCGCAAGCCTCCAAGCTTCCTGTGACATACTTGCGCAAGGCACCTGTATCGCGACGAGCAAAGACGCTTGCCATTTGCTCATAGGTATAAACACCTGTATTGATATCTCGGATGACGTTCAGCTTAAGAACATCAAAATCGGCGGGTTGGCCTCCTTCCGACTTCGTGTCGAGCTTCGCCTGCCATGGTTCCTTCACGATCAACATGCACACACGCCCCTTGTTCAGTCGGCCATAGCGCCGCCACTCAGCGTCATAGACCGAATATTCAGCATTACCATCATCCCAAATGCCATCCCGCATCCAATCGCTGGTAATGCCGATAGCGATTTCCTCTGGCAGAGGGATCGTCTCGTTCCTTGACGACGAGAGCAACACAACGAGTCCTACGACAAGTAGAAGAGGGGCCAATTTCAGAAGGTGCGACATCTTTGATCTCCAGTCAACAAAACGGTTGGGCCAATACACCAGCCAAGGCTCGCTCATGAATCACCTCTGTTCTAACACCAAATTGCGGAACAAGGGGACCTCGTCAACCTTGGGTGCCCTCAGAAATATCGCAGAAGAGATTCTGGGGAAAAGGACGATAGACAGAAAATGACACCGACCGCTCGACCAAGACGTCCATTCATCGGCATCTACTTTGAATGTTGCAAGGTTTACGCCCGCATTTACCGGAATGTGAAAGGGGACGCTTACGTTGGTGGCTGCCCCCGCTGCTATCGCCGGATCCGCGCGGCCGTTGGTAAAGGTGGCGTCGAGCAACGGTTCTTCCGGGCCAAGTAATCCACCCCATCAACAGCCCCTAGACTGACGCGTTTCCAGACGACCGTTGGATAATTCGACGACAGTCCCCTTCTGCCAGTGTTGTGGGATTCTACGACATCCCACCTAAGTGCATTCCTGAAAAGAACTTAAGACCAATCGAAAAAGCCTGCTGGGTTTGGCACGGCCATTGTAGTTGGCCATGTGGGCATTAGGACCCACTCTGAACCAGGAAGAGAATGCATGTTGGTGAAAAACTTTCTCCGCGAAGGAAACTCAAAGGGCGATCGGACCATCTGGATGGTCGGTGCTGTAGCACTTGCGCTTTTCGCGTTTCTCGCCGCCGGACTGATTGGTGATGATCAAGAGCCAAGTCCCGCCGAGTCGGCCAAAGCCGTCGAATCAAGAGAACCTGAAGTCAAAGAAGGCCATGACGCACTCGAGGCTGCATTGGCAACCCCGAAGAAGGCGAGCTGGCGCACATCCAAACGCAAGGTGACCAGCCCCGAGGGACCAGGCGCTGGTTCGATCTGGGGAACAATCGGCGCCCTTGGCCTCGTTCTACTACTGGTCTTTGCTGCCGCCGTTGGTTGCAGTCGATTCCTCAAGAAGATGCGTATGCGCCCACAAGGCAACAAAGTCTTGGAGTTGGTCGACGTCATTCCCTTGGGCCCAAAGAAGCAGGTTTTCATCGTCAGTGCCTACGGCCGCAACATCATCGTTGGAGCAACCGCCGACTCAATGAGTGTCCTTTCTGAGTTCTCCGCAGACGAAATTGAGGCGGTCGAAACCGACACTCCATTGAATTTCTCAACAAAACTCTCAGAGAGTATGTCCCGCCCCAGAAGAAACATGGCAGCGATGGAGGTGGAAGCGTGAAGCATCGATCACTTTACATCTTGTCCTTGGCGATCTTTGCCTTAATCAGTTTCATGACTCCGGTGGCGAGTGCCCAAGAAACAGATCCAGCTGAAATCACACTCACCGGTGAACAGCCAGAATCATCCTTTGACGTGGAGTCCCTTACCGAGGGCTTCGAAATGGGAACATCGATGAAGATCGTCTTGGTCTTGACAGCGCTCGCTGCGCTGCCAAGCATCCTGATGACGATCACTGCGTTCACCCGCATCATCATCGTGTTGTCGTTCGTTCGAAAAGCACTTTCAATTCAGGATATGCCGCCAAATCAAATCGTGATCGGCATGGCTTTGTTCCTATCCATCGCTGTTATGCAGCCGGTGTTTCAAGAGATTTATGATGGTGCGGTTTCTCCTTACATGGAAGACGAGATCGCTTTGGGCGAAGCTGCCGACAAAGCTCATGACGTCATGCACGGTTTCTTGCTACGGCATGCACAGGAGGACGAGATTCAACTCTTCCTCGATGTAACAAGTGCCGACGAACCGGCTACGGCAGCTGATGTACCAATTACCGTGTTGATTCCGGCGTTCACTCTCAGTGAACTCAAAGTGGCATTCAAGATGGGCTTCTTGGTCTACATCCCATTCCTGATCGTGGACATGGTCGTTGCCAGCTTGCTCTTGGCCATGGGCATGATGATGTTGCCGCCGGTCATCATTTCGACACCTTTCAAGATACTCCTTTTCATCATGGTCGATGGCTGGTCACTCGTGATCGGCTCCCTGATGGAAAGTTTCCAAATCGTCGGTTAGGAGGAATTTCAAATGGATGAAGGCTACGTGGTGAATCTAGCGAGAGAAGCTTTTCTAACCGCCATTTGGGTCGCCGGACCTGCCATGATTGTTGGCATGTTAATCGGCATCCTGATGGCGATTTTTCAGGCCATTACCAGTGTCCAGGAGCAGACCCTCACGATGATCCCGAAGATCCTCGCCGTGGGTATGACGATCGTCCTCATGATGCCATACATCCTGAAGACACTGGGCACTTTCACAACTGATGTATTCCGGTCGCTTGTCGACGCGGCACTGTGAAAGGTTGAGCCTTGGAATTCCTCGAAGAGAATGTTCGTTTCATCATGCTGCACTGGGTTCGTTGCCTAGCGCTGGTAGGACCTTTACCAATTTTTGGACAGGGCGGTACTTCGCGTATGGCCCGGGTTGGTTTAGGTGTTGCCCTTGGAACGATCCTCTCTTTACTTGCTGACATCGATCAATTCGACGATCCGGGCCAGTCCCTCTTCCTTGCGGTCATGGTCCTAAAGGAAAGCCTCTTCGGCTTTATCCTTGCCTTCATTGTCTTGATTTCATTCGCCACCCTCCGCATCTGCGGCCACATCATTGGTGAAGAGATGGGCTTCAACATGGCGAGCATCCAGGACCCCATTACTGGAGTCAACTCACAGTTGATTGCGCATCTCTTTGAGTCGATCGGGATGATGATCTTCTTCATGACGAATGGCCATCACGTCATCATTCGCGCCTTGGCGAGGTCTTTTGAAGTGTACCCTGTCGGCAAATTCGACATGTCGAGAGAGTTCTTCAGCGCGCTCGTGTTGTTTTCATCGGGCATGTTCGCCTCCGCCCTTCAAGTGTGCGCTCCGGTCTTCGTTGCTCTCTTCGCCATCGCGATCGCCCTGGCGATCGTTGCCCGTGTTGCACCTCAGTTACAGGTCATGCAATTTGCTTTTCCAGCCAAGATTCTGACTGGCCTGATTTTATTAGTGACCACAATCCATGTTTTAGCTCCGTCGATGATCGATGTGTTTGAAGACCTTGAGATTTTCCTGTTTGAGATGTTTGAATAGTCATGGCCGATAGCGCCCAAGAAAAAACAGAACAGGCCACGCCCAAAAAGGCCTCTGAGGCCGCGAAGAAAGGGCAGATTGCCTACAGTAAGGAACTCACCGGAGCGGTGATTTTCCTTTGCGGTATCGCCATGATCAAGGGCGTCGGTGACTCGATCTTCGCAATGTTATCGAATCGTCTCCAGACAAGTTTTCGGCTTCCAACTGAGTCCTTCGTGACCACCGACCCAAGTGCATTTCTTGGCAGTTTGGGCGCAGAACTCCTGGGTGCGGTTGGTCCAATTTTCGCGGCTGCATTCTTCATCACACTAATTCCTGGGCTGATGCAAACCAAGTTGGTCCTCAGTACTAAGAAGTTAGAGCCAGAGTTGAGCAAGCTTAATCCTCTGAAGGGAATCAAGAAGCTCTTCTCACTCAATAGCGTCGTCACCACGATACAGAACTTAGTCAAGATGGCCTTGGTAGGGATGGTTGTTTGGGTGACCATTGCCGGCGCCATGCCGGTTATTCTTAAGCTTTCTGGCGCACCCTTACCCCACATCGTCGCCGAGACGGTTGATCTCATTTTCCTAATGGGTTTCCGCGTTGCCGCCGGGCTTTTTGCCGTCGGCATCCTCGACCTTTTCTATCGCATCTGGAAACACAAGAAGGACCTCATGATGTCGAAAGAAGACGTCAAGGAAGAGCGCAAGAAGTCAGAAGGCGATCCCAAGATCAAGGCGAAGATCAAGTCGATCCAAATGAGCCTTGCGATGCAACGCATGCAACAAGACGTGAAGACCGCCGATGTTGTCGTTCGAAATCCGACGCACTTCGCGGTGGCTCTGAAGTACGACAGCGACGCAAATAGCTCGCCGATGGTCGTGGCCAAAGGGCGCGGCCACATGGCGCTAAGAATCATCAAGCTCGCCGAAGATGCTGGGGTTGAAGTTGTTGAGAACCGGCCCCTCGCACGGGAGCTCCACCGCAGTGTGGAGGTAGGCGAAGTGATTCCTGAGCGATTGTTCAAAGCCGTTGCTGCGGTCTTGGCTTTCGTCTTCAAGAAAAAGAACAAAATGAAATTTGCACGGTCTTAGAGACCAGCAACCATGAACGGGTGAATAGAGATGGCGGAATTTGAAAAAACAAAAGGCGGGTTGAAGGGCGAAGTCGGTCTTGGGCTAGGCGTCATGGGAATGATCTTCGTATTGATCGTTCCTCTGCCTCCTATTGTCTTGGACGTGTTCATCGCAATGAACATCGCCTTCGCAACGCTTTTGCTCTTGATTACTCTAAGCGCAAAAGAATCGCTTGAGCTGTCCAGTTACCCAACCCTCTTGTTGTTGACGACTCTATTCCGATTGGCTCTCAACGTGGCATCAACGAGATTGATTCTACTGAAGGGTCAGGCGGGCAATGTGATTCAGGCATTCGGGGACTTCGTGGTGGGTGGCAACCTTGTGGTTGGTGTCGTCATCTTCTCGATCTTAGTCATCATTCAGTTCATTGTGATTACCAAAGGTTCGAACCGAATTGGCGAAGTCGCGGCTCGATTTACTTTGGACGCGATGCCTGGTAAGCAAATGGCCATTGACGCCGACCTTAACTCTGGTCTCATCGACGAAGATGAAGCCAAGGTTAGGCGCGAGAAGATTTCAGAGGAAGCCGAATTTTACGGTGCCATGGATGGTGCGGGTAAGTTTGTTCGAGGGGATGCGGTTGCCGGTTTGATTATTACCATCATCAACGTCTTGGGCGGCGTCGTGATCGGTATGTCAAACGACTTGGGCCTTGTTGAGGCCCTTGAAAAGTACAGCATCCTAACCATTGGTGACGGTCTTGTGAGCCAGACTCCTGCGCTCATCATCGGTATTGCTGCTGGCCTCTTAGTGACCAAGACATCAAGCAAGAAACAGATGTCTACCGAATTTGGCAGCCAGCTCTTTAGCAATTCTCGAGCTCTGGGCATTGCCGCATTTGTCTTGTTCTCAATGGCTCTCGTGCCAGGTTTCCCGAAGATCCCATTCATCGCCATTGCCGTTGGCATGTTCTTCGCGCGGCGGCGTATTGTCCGTATCCAAGCGGAGGAAGAAGCTGCTGCTGAAGCGGCCAGTACTGATATAGCTCCGGAGGATGATGGTCCGGAGTTGACACCTGAAACACTTGGTCGGTTGCTTCATGTCGACCGCATGGGCATCGAGATTGGATACCGGTTAATTCAGATCGTTGGCGCTGACCAGAAGGGTGGCCTTTTGGATCACATCGGCATGGTACGAAAACAGTTCGCGAAAGAACTGGGCATTATCATCCCCCCCATCCGGTTGCGCGATAACTTGGCGATGGATGCCAACGAATATCGCATCCTGATTGGCGGCCAGGAAGTCGCTAAGGGGATGCTCTACCCCAACCATTATCTCGCCATGAATCCGGGCACGGTGACCGAGGAAGTCGACGGTGTTCGGGGTTTCGATCCGACGTTCGGAATGCCTGCTGTCTGGGTTCGCGACGAACTTAAGAATGAGGCTGAGATGCTAGGTTATACCGTTGTTGATGCGATTAGCGTCATGGTGACTCACTTGACCGAGACGATTCGAGAACACTCGGCAGAAGTTCTGACACGAGAAGATGTCCAGGCTTTGATTGATCGAATCAAAGAAGACGCACCGACAGTCGTAGGCGAATTGGTGCCAGAGATCCTTGGGTTGGGAGAGATCCAATGCGTCCTCCAGAATCTACTTCGAGAGCGAGTCCCGATTCGCAACCTGCCAGTCATCCTCGAGGTGCTCGCTGATCACGGGAAGAAAATCAAAGATCCGGAGCAGCTCACTGAGTTGGTGAGGCAGAGGATGGGACGAGTTTTGTGTGAAATGCATGGCGGCAAGGGAGGCGAAATCGCTTGCATTGTGGTTGACCCACACTTGGAGAGTGCAATCGAGCAAGAACTCATCGGACAATCTACTGGCACCATGACTGCCGTGACTCTGCAGAAGATCCAGGAGAGTGCTGCAGCCTGCTACACCGATGCCATACAGATGGGCAAGGAACCTATCATCCTGACGCGTGCGACTGTCAGGCGCTACATCGCCGACATGCTCCACGGCATGAAACCTCGAATCCCAGTACTGGCGTTCAATGAAATTACTTCTGCCAAGAAGGTCGAACCCGTCGGCCAAGTTTCAATAACACCCACTGCCGAACCAGTTTCTCTTGAGTTGAGTGCATGAAAATGCCGATAGAAGTCCCGAAGAGAGCCCTGTGAGATAGGGAATGAGAGTGAACAAAGAACCAGAAAGCCTCCCAGCCGAAGTCGGCGATGCGGAGGTCAAAAAACCAGACACAGTCCGACCCAAGGGCTCTGGGGCCAAAGCCTTAGGGAAACTTGCGGGCGCCGGGGTTTCGATTCCGACCGCTGCAATTGTCTTTGGGGTGGCCGGACTTGCCGGTGTCCCCGCGACAACGGCAGTGACGCGCAGCCTCCTCGCAGGTGTCGTGATGTGGGTTTTTGTCAGCGTGGCTACCCGCTTTCTATTCACTTTTGTCCTTCACGACTGGCGCAAGAGAATGGTCGCCCCAGAAGCAAATGATGGAGTTCGCACATGAGCGATGCGGTGCAGATTTATTCACGCCGTTCGATCACGGACGAGGACCGCAACAAGCTTGTGGAAGAGTACCTGCCATTGGTGCGCCACGTCCTTGGCCGTTTGCCCTTAACGCTACCTGCCTTCATGGATCAGGACGATCTATTCGAGGTCGGCGTGCTTGGGCTCATGAATGCTGCGCGAACTTATGACTCCACGAAGGGTGCCCAGTTCAAGACTCATGCTTACGTGAACATTCGTGGAGCGATCCTCGACGAATTGCGCAAGTACGACATCGTTCCTCGCTCACGGAGGGACCGAATCAAATTCTTCAAGAAGACAGAACTCGAATTGGAAGATCAGCTCGGACGAGCTGCGACGCCAGAAGAAATCGCAAAGTCCATGGGACTCAAGGTCGAGCAGGTAGACGACATTCTCGTCAACATGCAGGGCGCCTCCGTCATGTCGCTCGACGAAGGCTCTGGCGACGGTGAAGGAGCTCGACTCTCAGATGCCATTGCTTGCGCCTCGAGTGTTGATCCTTCTGATATCGCTGAAGCCTCAGAGCTCAAGTCGATGATTGCTGACTTGATTTACGAGTTACCAGAAAATGAGAGGCGAGTCATCGTTCTCTACTATGCCGAAGGTCTTCTCCTGAAGGAAATCGGTGCCGTGCTTGACGTTTCAGAAAGTCGAGTCAGTCAAATTCACAGTCGAGCCATCTATCGGCTCAATAAGGCCATGACAACACGGCCCAAGGCGGAACCGGTCAATGAGTAATATCATCAAGGCATCTAATATTGGCGCTGTTGTGGGTTTACCCGCTTCCTCGTCGAATTCGACAGGGAAGAGAGGCTCCCATCGTGGCAACGACACCAGCGAGATTACCCTTCATCGCAACGATCAAGATATCATTGAAGCGATCGAGATTCTCTGTAGTTGTGGCCAAACGACCTTTGTCGAGTGTGTTTACCCAAGTCAGGAGAATGCATCGTGATTGAAAACAAATATAGTCTTTTGTCGGTCGCGCTGATCGCCAGCCTTTTGCTTCTGGGCGGTTGCCAATCGGTTCGTGACGATCTCAAAAACGAGATCCCTGATGGCGGCAAACCTCGACGCGAAATTAGCGCCACATCGAACCGGGATGTTCAAGTTCCAGACTTGGACGAACGAAAAGCCGACACGCAATATCTCAGTAAGATCGATCGCCTTGAGCACCAGGTCTTTGAGTTAAATAGAAAACTGAAAGCCGCTGACGAGGAGCGTACTGCTGCCGTCAAGATTCGCAAGGAAGCACAGTCGAGCGAGTCAACTCTGGCCACCATGATCGAGGAGTATGAGGCAACTCTCGCCAGCTCGGCCGATCGCGAGAAGAAGTTGAAAGAGCGTTTGCTTCGCGCTCAATTGGATTCTGTTCACTATCAACAGATGGTGGCAGATATGAAGATTCGCGACCTGACCAAAGGAGACGGTCAATGAGGGCCTCACTCGTTGTTCTCTGTCTCCTTGTTTGCTTGACCGGCTGCGTAAACACGCCAGTCTCGGACCCAGGAGCATTTCCCTACCACGCCGAAGCCCAATCGGTCGGCGGTCTCCGGCGCGTGGTGATGATGCCACTGCGAACAGAGATCAAGGGCCATGCCCCGGTCGATAACTTGGAAACAAGCCTTTTGCGTGCCATTACGGCCAAGCACTTGTTCGAACTCTTGCCGGTCGCCCAAAATGACCTAGCAGATACCGATTTCGATTCGACGCGACGCCAAGGTACCTACCAGACAGAAGACTTGATCACGTTGAGTCGGCGCTTCGGTGCTGAAGGCGTGATTCACGGGATTGTGACCCATTATCAAGTATTCCCCCAGATTGTTGTGGGGCTTCGCCTCACTCTGCTCGATTGCCGAACAGGTCAAGTCCCTTGGGCCACCGACCTGCTCCTCGATGCGTCCTCCAGGATGATTGAGCAAGATGTTCATCACTACTATGACACCGAAAAGTGGGAAGAGGGGTCACTCCTCGACCACGAGAAAGTGCTGATTTCTCCACGATTGTTTGGTGAATACGCCTCTTCGCGTATTGCCGCAACTCTCGCAGCGGCACTCAAACCTCGGCGACACAAAAAAGCACCCATCGCAAAGCGTTAATAGAAAACGACTTACGGCCCCATGCCCTTGGTGGCCGTAAGTCGTAACTTCACAGCCCGCCGCCAATTACGCCGTCCTTGAACCTGTTCTTATCCCTCCCTATCATCCGACGTTCACCTCCTGTTTACATGTGAGCAGTATGCCGGGGCGCAAGATGCGCCCGTGTGCTGCGATTAGGTCGTGAACAAGATGGCGCCAAAGTACCCGCCCAGGTAGCGCAAGCTGCCTGCGGGAGATGACAAGAATTCGAATCGGTCTGATTGTAGGACCTTCGATTCATGGTGCATTTCATCAACAATGCGGGCTCGACAGTTCCCTGGCATTTGAGGATCAACCGATGTTTGGACACGGTTTTGCAGTTTTTACGGATAGTTTGCTGAAAGGTGCAGTTGCTGCGCCTGTGGACGCAGGGTGGTTCAAGCCTCTCGTTCTCGGACTCTATGCCGTCACACTTTTCTTGTTGTGGCTTTTCGGCGTTCATCGCTATTTCATCATGTGGTTCTATTCTTCAAACAAGAAGAATGTGCCCACACCGAAGCGGATGTACGGCGACGAAGAGTTGCCGATCGTCACCGTTCAACTTGCCATCTTCAACGAAATGTATGTCGCCAATCGAATCATCGATGCGGTCTGCAAGATGGACTACCCAAAGGATCGATTCCAAGTGCAGGTGCTTGACGATTCGACGGACGAAACCGTGGCAATCAGTCGTCGTGCCGCAGCGCGCTGGAAAAATGAAGGCTTCGATATTGAAGTCATCCATCGGACCGACCGCAGTGGCTATAAAGCTGGCGCACTCGAAAACGGTTTAAAGACGGCCCGTGGCGAAATCATCTGCATGTTTGATGCCGACTTTGTGCCGCACGCTGACTTCCTACGTCGCCAAGTTCACCACTACACCGACCCAGAAGTTGGCTTCGTGCAGGCTCGCTGGGCCCACATCAACGAAAATCACTCCCTACTGACGAAGCTTCAGGCGCTTTATTTGAACGGTCACTTTGTGCTTGAGCACACTGGCCGCCAGCGCTCAGGACGTTTCTTTAGCTTCTCAGGCACAGCCGGAACCTGGCGCCGCGCTTGCATCGACAAGTCCGGTGGCTGGTCACACCGCACGCTGGTTGAAGATTTAGATCTTTCTTACCGAGCTCAACTCAGTGGCTGGCGTGGTGTTTACTTGGTCGACCAAGGTGTCCCGGCTGAATTGCCTGTCGACATGAATGGCTACAAGACTCAGCAACATCGCTGGGCCAAGGGCTTCATTCAAGCCATGCTGCACATGCTCGTTCCAATTTGGAAAAGCAAGCAGCCGCTTAAAGTGAAGATCGAATGTACTTTCCATCTGACCAACAACATCACTTACTTGTTCATGATCGCGTTGTCCCTCTTGATGTTCCCAGCACTGTATTACCGCTGCCAAATCTTGACTGGAATATGGGCGACAATCTTCGACGTCAGCCTCTTTGTTGGTGCCACGGTCAGCATCTTAAGCTTCTATGCTTACGCTGAGCGCCAAATCGATGAAAAGTGGTACAAGAAGGCGATCTACATGCCTTTGCTGATGGGCCTCGGTATCGGCATGGCGTTGAATCAGGCTAAGGCCGTAATCGAAGCGCTTCGTGGGCAAGAAAGCCCATTTGTCCGCACGCCGAAGTACCAAGTCGATGCCAACGAAAAGGGTGAAGGCTGGAAGAAGAAGCGCTACGCCGCTTCCAAATCTATGCTGCCAGCCTTGGAGCTTGCGTTCTCGGTCTACTTTGCGTTCGTCACCGGCTACGCTGTCATGCAAGGCCTTTGGTTAGCTGTTCCTTTCCTTGGCCTCTTCTGCTGGGGTTACGGATACGTTGGCTGGAAGTCCATCGAGCTTCAACCGCTCACCTCGCCGAAGAAAGCTACCCCAGCCTTGGCTGAGTAGTTCGACTCGTCGAACAGAATCTGAAATAGAAAACGGGAGGCTCTTTCGAGCCTCCCGTTTGCACTTCAACATTGTTCGGCACGAATGCCGGTCGGCGATATACGGTGTTTTCTACGGTTCTAATTAACCGAAGAACCCACCCCCCTCTGCTAAGAAGCCTTCAGCTGCCTTGGCTGCACCCGCTGGGCTATCCAACTCTCCGCTTGCGAGGAGTTGTTTTCCTCGTTCGACAGCCTCTTGGCTGATCTCCGGAGTTTGAGCCAACAAATCAATCAAGGCACGTACTTGGCCCAATTGCCCGGAATTCTCGAAATGATCTCGATCTCCGGTCGTTTTATGAGCCTTTGCTGAGGCACTTCCTCGGCGCGAAGGGTCCGGTCGGTCCTTTTGCGAGGCTCGACTGATTTCCGCGCTGACATCTCTTATGTCCATTGGAAGCTCCTTAATTACACGGACTTACGTCCACTACTGGGTTTCCGACAAACCCTTCTATTCTTTTTCCTCCTTCTTTTAGGCAGATTCAGGAAAGGCATGAGCCCTAAAAGAGAAATTTCTCGAGGAAATATATCAGAGGAAACCGATTTTTCTGTGCGAAAACAGTGTTTCCAGGTTCAATAGGCACATCACCTCGAAGGGTGTCGCGACCCTCTTGCCTGAAGCGTGCGCGTCACCTTTTGCTTTGCCGGTCCATAGAAAAATAATGCAGCAGGACGGAGAAGATATGTCTCGTATTTCGCTTATTGCTTTGGCGCTCGTAGTGAGCGTCGCCGTGTTCACCAATCCGGCTTCGGCTCAAATCGTAAACGCCGATTTTGAAGCCAGTGCTATTGGAACACCACAGAGCTGGACCTTTAATCCCAATGGCGGTGGTTCGTTTGTTTCCACGTTCGACGTCTCGATGCCAACTCAGGGCACCCGCTTCGCGGTCATGACTGGTGGCACGAATGGCCCAGCAACACCACACTCCAACCCAGGTGGGTTTGGCACTGACGCTACAGGTACAGTGACGCTGAGCCAGTTTTTCTTTTTTCCAAACTCATCCGACACAACACTTGAGTTTGATGCGGTCTTGCTTGGCAACGATGACACCAACCCCGACTTCCTCGAGGTCAGCATCTCTGCCGGCGGCGTTACCCAAAACATCCTTCACCTCGACACCATAAATGATGCTATCCCGAACGGTTCGTTGACACTCACTGGTCTTCAATCTTCAGTCGTCACCCACGTTGCCATTGACCTTGGTGCCACATTCATTGGCGCCAACGTGACGATTCCATTCGAGATCAAGATCCACTTGGGCAATTCGGGAGACAACCTCGTTGCCCCTCGCGCACACATCGACAACATCACGCACAGCCCAGGTACGCCCTTCGCGTCCAACGGGGTCAGGTTCATCCCACAGGCTGGCTTTGTTCAGCTTAGCGTCAAGACTGAGGTTCCATTCGCTGAATACTTCACCTTGGTGAGCCATGACACATCTGGGCCTAAGGGTGGTGGATTCTTTGGTGGCCTTTATCTTGACTCCCAGCTACTCGGTATTCTTGCTCTGCCACTTGGCACAACTGGACTTCACGATATCAGCAACGGCTTGGGTGAGTTCGACGCCAATGTCTTCCTCGGAGTCGCTCCGGTCGGCTTCGTCTTTGACTACATGTTAGGCGTACTCACCCCAGGTGGTTGGGTCCCTACAGAGGTCAAACGTGGTATTTGGGGCGTTGCGGAAGACTCATAATCTCTCGTTTCTTAGACCAATAGAACGCAATCAAGCAAACGGGCAACGTGGTTCAATCCACGTTGCCCGTTTTTTTCGTTTCAGATGAACCGAAGAAAACGAAGAAGTCCAGGCGAAACGACACCTCTTGGACGGTACCGCCAAGTGCCGTCACCCCTCATGATCGAGCGATTGGACGCAGAGAAGCGCCGGCTACGACATAGGACGTTCCTGTTGATACAAAAAAAGCCGGACGATCCGTTGGATCGTCCGGCTCGAGTGCCGCGAGCGAGGTTCGAACTCGCACTCAGTATAACCTGAACTAGGCCCTCAACCTAGCGCGTCTGCCAATTCCGCCACCGCGGCTCAGATGGTTGAGGGATTATATGGGGTCAAAGAAGGGCTTCCAGAGCAAAATTTCGTCTTCAGTAATTTTCCTGCGTCGCCAGGGAAAGGCGGAGCCTAAAATAGGGGCCATCTTGCCCTATGTCGGCATAGAAATAGGAGAATGCATCCCTGAAATGATCCAAATTACGCTCAACCTTGCGCCTAATGGCCACTGGACTCCGCTCAGACTTAGTCGCTCGAAGCCAGGTCTCAAATTCGCGATCGACCCATTTTTCCTCGGATTCGTTCGAGCCACTTCGAGACCATTTTCCAGATAGCCGACTCCGCGCCACGAATTTCTCCAATTCGTCGATTTTGCTGCGTTCTTCGATCCAACTTTCCTTGGCTTGGTCCATGTGGTCGTAGAGCCGAATCGTGTCGACAAAAACCATGCATTTGGTGCCAGGGGTCATGTTGAAGATCTGATATTCCAACTGCTCCCGCTGGGGCATAGAAGGGCGGTTCTTCTTGATGACTTCTTGTGTTTCGGTGAACAACCGCGCCCAATTCGTAATGACGAAGTATTTGCCCATGATCGCAAAACCGGGATCATTGTTTTCGGCGTCGTCCAAGAAGCTTTTCTTGCTCACCCGCCAGAATTCAACGCCGTCATTGAAAAAGTCGAAGGGTTGCTTGAACGCTTTATCAATCTCTTCAATGAAGTCACGAAGAAGAAGTTCATCTTTGATTTTGAGTAGACAGGCAAAACCTGGGCTTCCATCCGACGTGTTTCCTTTTCGTTCTTTCTTAAAGAAAACCATCCCCAAGCCTGGATCAAACATGTCCTTCAGCTTGTTGGATAGTGGACGGGGGAACTCTGGGACGACGTCGTTCGGTTGCTTGTATCGTTTGAAAGACTCTAACTCCACCAATCCGGCATAGAGTAACTCACGCTGATCTTGATCGATGATGGATTTTTCGCGCAGAGAATTAGTGAGCAGGTCAGCAGGATGACTGCCCATCGCTGAATAGGCAAAGATATGATGCGGAAGTTTACCGACCACCTCAGTGATCTGGGACTGGACTTCATCTTGGTCCAATGGACCGCACTTCGAGAACAGGTCGGATCCATTATCGTTATCGATGTCGATCGACATCTTGAGATCCGCTTCAGTTGTGCAATCAACCTGAAGATGAGCATCCCCGTTCGAGAATTGTGGAAAACCACGCTCAAAAGCCTGAGCGATGTCGATGCCCCACATCGGAATCAAGATGTTGTTATGGAAATCCATTCGCCTCAGAAGAAAGTCAGATCGGACCATCACGCTGATCGCACTTCTGGACCGAGGTGACCAAACCCAATTCGGGTCCATACGGTCTTCGGGGATGTCCAAGATTCCCTCAGTCTTGGCGTTCTTGACGAAACGTGCCAGCCTGGGAATGTCGGTGCCGATAAGGAGGACTCGCTCAACACGCGCCAGTCCGATCACTGTTCTCTTGCCATTTTGATTGAAGGTCATTTGCACCCCCCAGCCAAAATGTTCGATCTCTTCTGCACCGAGGTTATCGCTAAAGAGACCAGACAAGGTGGAATTCATGAGCGCGTTGGCCGCCGCTACCGCTAGGTTCGATTGGGGTTGAATGGCGACTATGATGCCAAAATCGCCATCCGATGTTTCGGGTGCGAAGCCTGAGATCACGACCTCGCTGCCGGAAAGATCACCAAGCGCCTTGAGATCGAACGGCAATTCCGAGTCGATCTCCCGTATGTGACGGTAAGCTTCACGAATTTGGGGGATGATTTGGGTCTCAGTCACCAAGTCGCTGTTGAGGAACTGACCAAAATTTTGGTTGCGATCTAGTTGACTGATGAAAGGTCGATCTTCCAATCCTTTGATCAATGTGGGAAGGTCTACTGAGAAGACAGCGAAATCAGCGTCCGAAGGCACAAACACCCGGAGGTCGTCGTAGTCGTCGTAGAAGGGGTCATATATGTTGGATTTGGTCCAAATGAGCCCATATGCGAGAAGAAGTCCCAAAATGGCGGCGAAAATGACCCGCTTTCTGGATGCTCCGAGTTTTCTTAGTAGATCATTTTTCATATTTCGATTCGAATTCTACTGTCTGCACCATGGGCTAGTAAAGATACTGGTCCTGAGATTGTCTGAGCCCAACAAAGTTGCCGCGGGAGTTCTTTCTTATGCGTATTTCACAACGATTGAAACACGTGAATCCATCCTTGACCCTAGAGATTTCTGCTCGGGCCCAACAATACAAAGCTGATGGCAAAGATGTCATCGGCCTGGCTGCTGGTGAGCCCGACTTTTCTCCACCTCCGATCGTCGACAGTTCAGCATCGGAGGCCATTGCCGCTGGCCTCGGCCGCTACACTGCAGTGGCTGGTCTTCCTGATCTTCAACGAAGCGCTGCCAAATCGATTTCAGATTTGAATCAATTTGAGTACGCGCCGAACGAGATCGTGGTGAGTTCCGGTGCCAAACAATCCATCTTCAACGCACTCTATGTTGTTGCAGATCCAGGGGATGAGATTCTCATTCTCTCACCCTACTGGACATCCTACCCGGAAATGTGTCGTGCATTAGCACTCGAACCGATCATCGTACCTTGCAAGAGCGACTTTAGTATCGATGCTACCGTACTCGCCAGCCATATTACTGATCGCACACGCGCCATTATTATCAATACCCCGAGCAATCCGTCCGGACGCGTCATGAGTCGAGACGAGTTATTAGCGATCGGTGAAGTGATTAAGGGTAAAGAAATTTGGGCGATTTGTGATGACATCTATGCTCGGCTTGTTTTCCCTGGTCATGAATTCATGAACCTCCCCATGGTGGTTCCGGAGCTGCGTGATCAATCGCTGGTTATCTACGGTATGTCGAAGACTTATTGCATGACTGGATGGCGAATCGGTTTCGTCGCCGGCCCTGCTGACATCGTCAGCAAAATCGCCACCGTCCAAAGTCATTCGACTTCATGCGCAAATACAATTGCGCAGTTGGCGGCGTCAAAAGCGCTCGAATTTACCGACGATGCTTTCATCCAGAACATGGTCGATGCCTACGAGGAAAGGTCGAGGTTCGTCCTGGGATTCCTTGATGACATCGGCGACATTACTTGCCATGCGCCGCAAGCAGCCTTCTATGCCCTCCCTAATGTTTCGGCATGGTTCGGGTCGCGCTATGGTGACCGTCAAATCAACACAGCCCTCGATCTCTGCGACGTCTTAATCGATGAAGCTCTCGTTGCAGTTGTACCAGGAGAGGCGTTCGGGGCTCCGGAGACGATTCGCATTTCCTATGCAACATCGATGGAAGAACTCCAGCGAGCTGCGGCGAGATTGACCAAGTTCTTTGGGTCACTTCAACGCTGAGAGGCGTGTTCGAGTTGGAGCGCCTTGATCTGCTCCATCACCCGAACCGTTAGCTTCTGCGATGCCTCTTTGCGATCGCCCACTTCAGCATCCGGCTGGATTGGTTCGCCGAAGACAATAAGGATGCGACCAGCACGTGGAAACTGGGCTCGGCGCGGAAGAACATCGTAGGCCCCCAAAATAGCGACCGGGATGACCGGAACCCGTGAACGCAACATCAGCGAGCCGACGCCCGCCATGCCCTCTTGGAGTTGGCCGTCGCTCGCAATATGGCCTTCCGGAAAGATTCCAACGAGCTCACCGCTTTTGACAGCACGCAAACAATCTTTCATGGCGCCAACAGCTCGAGTCGCAGACGACAACGGGATGACACGCCAGAAGCGGTAGAACCAACAGAAAAGTTTGTGGTGATAGAGCTTGCCATCCATCATGAACGATACATGGCGGGGCATGACAAGTTGCACCAGCATAGGATCAAGGAAGCTGGTGTGATTGGGCGCGAGAATGAAGGGCCCCTTCAGCTTGGGAACGTTGACCGCCCGCAGACCAAAGAGAACCCCCATGAAGAGCCTGACTACAACGCACATGAAGCGCTGGAATCTCCAGACGCCAGTGCTTGCCTCAGCCTTGCTTGCCACTCTCGTTAGACCCCTGAGCCAACCAGGCTACTTGCCCATGCCTTTTTCGCGGCGAGCCAGCTGACCGCCACGAGAGAGTCGATACTCTTCGGCAACGCGATCACGGTTCTTACGGAAGCGTGAGGCGTAGACCTTGGCTTCGGGGCCTTCGGTCTTGGCAGCGATCTGCTTGCAGCAGTTGGCAAAACGCCAGAAGGCCCAACCGTTCTCGTGGTCAAGTCCATCTTGGCCAGCGAGCAAAGCGAATGTCTTTGAGTACTCATACATGGCTTCCTTGTACTTGGCGCTACCGTAAAGGCAATCACCGAGTCCATTTGCGGCACCAGCGAAAATGTAAGGCTGTTTCGCGAAGTCTGCTTTCTTGAGCATTTCAGTGAAGAGACTTTCGGCTGCACCGAATTTCTTCTTGGCGACAAGAATATCACCTCGAAGCAATTCGCAGCGAAGTCGCGTTCTCTCGTTGAGGGCCTTGGCAGACAGATTCGATTGAGCTGTTTCGGCTTCGGAAGACTTGCCTGCGCCGATCAAAGAACGGACGCGGCCGACACCAGCTAAGATGATGTACTTGTTTCCGAATCCGAGCTTGCTGGCGCGGGCGCCAAAAGCCTCAAAGGCGGTAAGGGATTTGCCGAAGTCGCCAAAAGCAAACAAATCGCCAGCTTCGCGGAATTCGATTTCTGGCAAGTAGTGACTCTTTGGGTACGACTTCTTAAGTGCTTCGCGATGCGCTTTGGCATCGGCGAGACGGTCAATGCCTCGTGAAATAACCCATGCGTTGAAGAGTGCGTGCTCTTGGATCCAGATGTCTCGGTTACCTAGGTCCTTACCTTCTTCATTCTTGCCTTCGATGATGGTGAGGAAAAGTGGGAGCGCATTGCGTTGTTCACCTTCTTCCATCAGCAACATGGCATCTTCGAAGATCACTGGTTGCCGAGTGAACTTGACGGAGATCAAGGAACCAGGTGAGATATCGCGCTTGGTCTTTCCCTTGAACTTGATGCCTGTGTAGGTCCATTCGGTGATCGACGCCTTAGCGTCCGTTTTTTGATCACCCTTGGAGTTCAAATAGACGATCTCGGCACGCTGAGCGCCAGAAGTGGCGCAAAGCAGGAAGGCGAGGGCAAGGCAACGAGCAAAAGGCAAAGCTGCCGGCATGATGTTACGCATGTCGAATAATCTCCGTTGAGCCACCAGGCCCATTTCCACAACGAGGATAAGCTTCGAAGGTTCGAAACATCCTCGATTCAAGGGATTAATCACGGCCTAAACGGCCCGTGAAGGGTGGTCAGGTTATGAATGCCACCGATTGGTGTCAACCCAGAGACAGAACACAGCCCCGTCACCTGGGTGGTATTGAGTATTCCTGGCCAGATAGGCGTAAATCATGAGCGCCGTGCTGTCCGGGATTCTCGCCGCCCCACCCGTTTCGGGAGGCTTAGTCTGAATTTGGGCGCAAGAAGAGCTAAAAAAGAGATAGCGTCGAAGGCTTGCACCTCGACGCTATCCCATGAGCCCTAACAGCACCTTTTTCCCACCCATATAGGCTGGAATCAGGGCAAAAACGGCGCAGAAAATTACGCTGTTTTAAAATATCGCACACCCAACACCGAACGCTCTCGGCTCAAGCTCCTGGTGGCTCAACAGTTAGGCTGATCACATGGAGACCTAAGTTTCTGGCGTTTCTTCCGGTGGTGTCTCAGGTGGTGTCTCAGGCGCAGCAGTCTCCGGCAAATCGATCCCATCTGGGGTCTCCGATTCGCCATCTGCCTCAATCTCGTCCATAGCAATCACTGCACATGCTACGAGTCGATCGTCACCCTTCATTCTCATGACGCGAACACCCTGGGTGGCCCGGCCAACCGTGGAAATCGCTTCCACGCTGGTTCGAACAATCATTCCGCCTTCGGAAATCATCATGATGCCATCGTCCTCTGCAACCGAGAGGACGCTCACCACGCTGCCGTTGCGCTCACTTGTCTTAATGTTGCGAACACCGCTGCCGCCTCGACTCTGGAGGCGATACTCGGCAAATGGTGTTTTCTTGCCGTAACCGCCTTCGCAAAGCGTCAACAGAGTACGGTCCTCTTCGGCCTTCACCATGCCGATGACTCGATCACCTTCAGATTTGAACTTGATGCCGCGAACACCCCGAGCTGTTCGGCCCATTGGGCGACAATCCGACTCATTGAATCGAATCGACTGGCCATGAGCTGTGGCAATGACAACCTCGTCATTGCCATCGGTGATGACGGCACGAATGAGTCGGTCACCATCGTTGAGGCTACAAGCAATAATGCCAGCGGCTCGAACGTTACTGAAAGCGGAAAGAGCTGTCTTTTTGACATTGCCCTGCTCCGTAACCAGCATCAGATAACGGTCATCTTCGAATTCTCGCACTGGAATCATCGAAGTGATGTGCTCATCTTCCTGCAACTGCAGGAGGTTGGCGACTGAACGACCGCGACTTGTCCGAGAGACTTCTGGAATGTGATAGACCTTGAGCCAATGGAGGCGGCCCTTGTCGGTGAAGAACAAGAAATAGTCCTTCGACATCGCAACAATGACGCGTTCCAAGAAGTCGCCGTCTTTGAGATCGGCGCCAGCCACGCCGGTACCACCCCGACCTTGGTTCTTGTAGGTGCTTGGGTTGGTCCGCTTGATGTATCCACCATGGGAAACGGTCACGACAGACTCTTCGTCGGCGATCAAAGACTCATCTTCGATCTCTGTTTCAATCATCTCAATGCGGGTCCGGCGTTCGTCGCCAAACTTCGCTTTGATCTGCTCAAGGTCGTCGATGATCATTTGGTGAACAATATTGATGTCGCCCAGGATCTCTCGGAGTCGACGAATGTCTTCTAAGAGGTTGGCGTACTCTTCCTCTAGTTTCGTGACCTCAAGGCCAGTCAAACGTGACAGGCGCATCGCCAGAATGGCATCTGCTTGACGCTTCGATAGCTCAAAACGAACTATCAATGCATCGCGAGCCTCATCTGGACTGCTTGACTCTTTGATGATCTTGACGACCTCGTCGATGTTTTGCACAGCGATGCGCAAACCTTCGACGATGTGACAGCGATCCAACGCCTTGTGCAACATGAAGCGCGTGCGACGGTGAATGACTTCAACGCGATGGTCTTGATACGCGACAAAGAATTCTTTCAGCTGAAACGTCTTCGGCCGACCCTTATCGAGGGCAAGCATGATGATCGAGAACGACGACTGGAGAGGCGTGTGCTTGTAGAGTTGATTGACAATCAACTCCGCATTTTCGCCCTTCTTGATGTCGAGAACCAAGCGCATGCCAGCGCGACGATCGGTCTCGTCGTTCGCCCGCACAACACCCTTGATCACACCGTCAGCCATCAGATCCTTGAGGCGTTCAAAAATCGAGTTGGGGTTGACCTGATAAGGCAACTCGGTGATGACAATACTTTGTCGATCTCCGCGGCGCTCTTCGATGTCAACCTGGCCACGAACAATGACTTGACCACGGCCCGTCTTATAGGCCTTCAAGATTCCATTGCGTCCACAAATTGTGCCGCCTGTCGGAAAATCCGGCCCTTGGCAGATGCTCATCAATTCGAGCAGCTCGATATTTGGATTGTGGATGGTTGCGATGATGGCATCGGCAACTTCAGTCAGGTTGTGTGGCGGAATACTCGTCGCCATACCGACCGCGATGCCCTGGGAACCATTGCACAGCAAGTTCGGGAAACGTCCCGGTAAAACCGATGGCTCAACCCGCGTGTCATCGTAGTTCGGAACAAAATCGACGGTGTCGCGATTGAGATCGTCCAAAAGTTCGGCGGCTGGTGCGCGCATCCGAGCTTCTGTGTATCGCATAGCAGCTGGAGGCGAACCATCGACGTAGCCGAAGTTTCCTTGCGGATCGATCAGCTGGTAGCGCATATTGAAAGCCTGCGCCATGCGAACCAAAGTAGGATACGCGGCCTGATCACCATGAGGATGGTAGTTGCCAGTCGTATCACCAATGATTTTGGCGCATTTTCTGAACTTGGAACGAGGGCCAAGGTTCAGGTCATTCATCGCCACCAAGATACGGCGCTGGGAAGGCTTCAAGCCGTCCCGAACATCGGGCAATGCTCGCTGGATGATGACGCTCATGGCGTAGGAGAGGTAAGACTCCTTCATCTCCGTTTCGAGCTCTTGCTCGCGGACATTCTCGCGCAAATCTGGGATATCGTTGCCGCTGGAACTCGGTGTCTTGTCTGCCATCTGGATTGGTCGCCTCAAAGCACCATAAACTCATGTGAAACATAGCTTTATGTCGCCCACGCGACGGGGTGTCGTAACCCCTGTTTCACATGCGATATTCTAACCTAAACCCCCCACCCTTCAACCCGGCCATTTTGGCCGCAAATCATTGAAAAGACGAGGCTTAGCGACAGATCTATTGGTCTTGCTTGGCCGTGGCGATTGTCTTCAGTAGTTGGAGGGAGGCACGCTTCCATCCGGGGCTCAATTTCTCCTCCTCCGGCTTAGTGCCAGAAGGACTCTGTATATCGGTTTCGCGGCCGACCAGGACATGCAAAAAGCTGATTTCTGGGGTCTTGGGGGCCGGCAAGGGCTCTGGGTTCACAGTAGGTGGCAGGGCTTTCAGTCGGCGAGCCGTCGTCTCGATGGCCGTTAAGAGCTGTATATCTTCTCTTTCTTGGACTAACTGTGGATCATTAGGCATCAGCGCCTCGAGCACATCAAGCTCCTCTTCGGCTCTCCTGCGCTCTCGTGTGAGACGCGGCCAGTCTCCAGTTCCAGCGGCTTGCTGGGCACTGAGAATCGATGTGTTATAGACAAAAATCGGTGATTCGAAGTCATCTCTCTGTTCGCGCATGAGCTGAATCATGGGCGCGGCTTTGGCAAAGTCTTCTTTCGATTGAGCTGCAATCGCAACGGTCTGCCACAAGGTGACCTGGATGGCACCGCTCGGATCATCAACCTCCCGGTTGATTTCGTTGTCGTAGCGTTCAAGGAGTCCCTGGGCGCTCACGCCGTCTTCATTGGCGGATGCTTCCATGGCACCCGCCCGCAAGCCTCCGACTCGGTATTCCGATGGCCAAGTGTTGATCCACAGGAGAAGTGGCACCGCAAAGAACACCCCGATCGTGATCTTGATTCGCCGTAGACGATGGCGAAACATCTTAGCTACGTCTGGATTGTTGAAATAGAGACCCAAGAACCCAACACGTTGCTCAATGCTCGGGTGAACAAGTCCCCCGTCTTTCATGCGCTTGGGATACATGCGCCCCATGGTTTCCAGGGAACGACGAATCGGACCAGGATCACCGAGAATTTCACCGGCGAAGGCATCAGCCTCCGACTCGAAGGCTTTCGCCACCGGGGAAAAGACAAAGAAGATAAAGAACGGATAGAGGAAGAAGGCGGCTATCGATGAACTCTCAACTTGATCGACGTCCATAGACAAATGCATGAACAAAGAGAGACCGAGAAACATCGCCATGTTCAAGAGGATATGACCGCGGCGAGAATGCCCCATCTCATGGGCAAAAACACCATCGAGGTCTTCTTCGCTGAGCTGCGACAGAATTGCGTCCGTCATGAAGACATAGCGGAGGCGTCCCGCAACTCCGACAAACATAGCGTTGACGATGCGGTTGTGGGTCCGTGCAATTCGGATATCCAAGAATCGAAACCCACCCTCCTGGGCGATGGCCTCAAACCGATCGCGCATCGGCGATTCTGGCATCGGATCACTGGCGACAGCGGCCCGAACCAAGAACGGTGAGAATACAACAATGGATAAGGTCAATCCCAGCGAGATCAACATCTCGAAGCTCGGATAGGCTGCCATCAGAGACCGTGTTGGCTCGTTTGTTCCAAGCCACGCAATAATACTGAAGATCAGACACGGTAAGACAGGCACAATCAGGACTCGAAGATTAAAGCACAGAAAGCCCGCCAACGGCCACGGATCAAGCCTTTCGCCTTCGTCGAGGCGCCAGCGGTGATAGATGCTTGAGACGTGAACAGCAAGCCACGGCAGTATCATCAGGATACCAGGCAATAGGAAGATACCACCCAGCCCCAACTCCACCTGGACAAGACGACTCCATCCAAAATGAAGAATCGCCATGAATCCCAGCTGATGCATGAACACCAACGACCAAGGACTCGACTCTCTCGTCCGGCCTGTTGCTTGTCCAGTATTCGATTCCCGCGCCTGCTTGATTCGATTGGTAGACCTGCGATGAATCAGATCGAAGACGACTATGAACACAACCGGCAACAGCACCGCCCCACTGACAAGGACTCCGCTTTCGGCGTTAAACCCTGCGACTTGAAGAGCTGCGAAAAGAAAACTTACGACTCCGGCAATCATCCCAGGACTTTCCTTGTGTTGGCAAAGTGCATTTTGGCCACAAACGGTAGAATCTCTTCACCGCGCACCTTGACGAGGCGCTTGGCCGCGGCGTCAACTTGGCCACCCGCACCTTTCGGGAGGGTTAGGTCATATTCCTTGCCAAGAAAGAAAAGGCTGCGATGAAATGCTTCGCTGGCAAGAATGGAAGCAGCACCAACCGCGGGAATCGACTCGGCCCGGGGGCGCAAGATAAGTTTCGCCGCATTGCCTTTTTCTTTAAGGCCTCGCCTAAACGGAGCCTCTTCGCAAAACTTGTCGACGACGATCGTGTCGGCTTGGGTTTGGTCTAAGACGCGTTCGAGCGCAGTTCCGTGGGCCCAAGCCAAGAGCGAATTCAAGTTGCGAAACTTGGCGTAGAGCTGATTGTATTTCTCAGGTCCAATCACGACGATTTCGTGAGGGAGCTTTTCCTTGATGACTACGGAGGCTTCCTGGATCTGTTTGCGGCTTAGCTTCTTGCTATCACCCAGGGTCACGTCTTCCATGATGCTTACGTATTCGGGTCCAAAGGCGACGGCCGCCACGACTAAGGGGCCAAAATAGTCACCCTTGCCCGACTCATCAGAACCAACAACGACGGACTCAAACTCGAGGACTGCATCCTCTTCCTTCTTAACCTTTGGGCTCTGGGCTTCATGGCCTGGAAGATAATGAGCCACAAACTGCTCCATACCTTTACCCTGGACGACACATTTCCCGGAGTTGTAGAGGGCGACTGACACCCCCTCCCCCTTGGCGCCAAAACGAGCGTAGTCGATGGAGCGAAATTCGAAGGAGCCGCTGCGCACCTCGCCCTCAAAGGCGTCCATCTCTGCAGAATTGAGCTTCACTACGAATGTCATTCTTTGGTCCGATTATAAACTCTCGAAAAGAACGGTAGGTCCCTATGCCATGCCGAACAAGGGAAGTGACTCTTTTGTTGGGTCACACCGGTGAATGGTAGACCTAATCGAGGCAAATCTGCTGGTTTGAGCAAATAGTCGCTGGCTTTGACGATGTTACCTATCATGTAAGTAGCGACCGCTATCGATGCGAATCGGGAATTGGCGGAGTGAAAGAGACCATTCATGACGAGATTGGTAGAAATCGAAGCGCGTTTTGGCCGAAAGGATATTGGGCTGACTTTTGAACGTTGCCAACCGACGGAAGAACGAATTGAAATTTATTAGGCGCCCGCGCCCCGACAATCGAGATAGACTGAAGATAACGCGCACTCTTTGCCCTCGAGTTTGGGTTGCCTTGTTCGCGCTTGTGCTCTTCGGTGCAGGATTCTTGCCAGGGCCCAGCACCCTCGCTCATGGGCAGAATCAGCTAAATGAACCGGGCATCAAGGTAGAGTTCCCTGACGGAATGAAGGGAGCAGCGGAACGCGTTCTCCGGGTGTACCCGAGGCTCAAACGCGACTGTGAAGAAAAACTTGGTTATCGATATACGAAGACCGTTCGTGTTTGGATTTGTCGCGATCACAAACCCTTCAACGATCAAATCATTTCCCTCGGCGGGCAAGCTAAACCAGAACACATAGCGGCAGTTGCATTCCCAATGGTTGACGTCATTGTGCTCAAGTCGGCTGCATGGACTCGAAGCTCGGTTCGCGAGTTCGAGATTATCGTTCAACATGAAATCTCTCACTGCCTCCTTGGTCACTTGCGGCGCATTCATGAGCGAATGTCGATCCCAGCTTGGTTTGATGAAGGCATTGCCCAATGGGTGAGTGAAGGTCTTTTCCGGGGCGATAGCGTTCGCTTGCACCAAGCCTTGCGACAGGAAGCTTGGATTCCTTTCGCTGATTTAGAAAACAAGTTTCCGGCACAAGAAGGAGCCTCCGAGCTCGCCTACGCTCAAAGCGAAAGCATGGTTCGGTTCATCGCCGAATACAATGACCCAGAAAGAAACCGCGCCAACATCCACGGTATCCTGTTGCACTTGGCAAACGGGGAGTCTTTTGACCAAGCTCTCTTTGCCATCACAGGGCTCCATTTCCGTGGATTAGAAGCAAGATGGAGCGAGCAAAAGAAGTCAAGCTTGCCATTTCCTATTCAACTCTTTCCCGACGTCTTTTTCTCGGTGACGATTGTCGTTTTGGCCCTTCTCGCATTCGCTTCTTATCGCGTCAGGCGGTCAAGGCGGTTGGCCGAAATGGATGCCAGTGATGTCGAGTTGATCACCAAGGATGAAGAACGCCACGTGATCGAATAGGTTGGCTGTGGGTCATACAGAACAAGGGGCTTCGTGGTATCACCACGAAGCCCCTTGTTGTTTAGATCATGAAGGTGTTGCTTCGAACTAACCATTGACGATGTCGGTCAAGGTCACCCTAAGGCCGTTGGAAGCGCGAATCACTGGGGCTGTCTCAAAGTGTTGGATGTAGACATTCTGGCCAGCAAGCCCTGGCGATGAACGCACAATGCCTGGAACCGTCAAAGTTCCTGCCGCATCAAAGAGGAAGCCACCGTAGACCACCTCATATGCGGCGCCACCAGTGATAAGGAAATTGACGATACCGAAGACGTCCAAGTCGTCGGCCAAGACGCTGACAAAGTAGAAGCCGTTAGCGTTTGGTGTTGCACCTGTTGTTTCAATTGTTCCGGTCACTGAATTGACATCATTGCCATCTGGGATCCAGTCGAGTTCAAGCGTATTGAGAGGTGAAAGGTTGGAGTAGTAATTGAGAACCGGGAGTGTTGGCGCTAATAAGAGAACAACGCGACCAGCGTCCAAAGCGGTGTCCGCATCCGCAGCGTAGGCACCAACCAAAACATCGGCAAATCCATCACCATTAATATCACCAGCACTACTGACAGATTGACCGAAATAATCCAGATCTGAATCACCGGCGATGTCGGCCAAGGTCGAGCCGTCCACACCAGAAATCACCCGAGCGTGCCCAGAATTCGAAAGAGTTGTTCCGTCGCGGTAAGCGCCGACAATAATATCATCATGTCCATCACCGTTGGTGTCGCCTGCGCCGCTCACAGATAATCCGAATTGATCATTGGCCATGGCACCAGTCAATGAATGCAAGGTTGATCCATCAAGACCAGAGTAGACCCTGACCAAACCAGCGGTGGGTCCATTGGCGTTGGCATATGGTGCGCCAGTAACAACATCAGCGAAACCATCACGATTGACATCACCAGCATTGCTCACTGATGAACCAAGTTGGCAAAAATCAGAGTCGCCAAAACGAGTGAAGAGCACGTTGCCGTCAAAGCCAGAGTAGACGCGAAGTGCGCCAGAGCTGTTGCCGTTATTGTCGTCGCCAGTAGCTCCGACAACGATATCATCGTAGCCATCACCGTTGGCATCACCTGCTCCACTAACTGAGTTACCCAAGCCGTCACCAGCATTGTCGCCAAGGAAAGTATAGAGGATCGTGCCATCAACACCGGAGTAAACTCGGGCGGCTCCAGCTCCAAGGCCGTTAGTGGCGTCGCCACGAATACCGACGACTACATCATCAAAACCGTCGTTGTTGACATCGCCAGCACCACTGACAGACTCACCTAAGAGAGTAAAGGACCCTGATCCATCGAAATTGTGGAGTAGGGTTCCGTCGATACCTGACAATATTTTCGCATTGCCAGCGTTAACGCCGCCAGCATCGGCAAAGGGTGCACCGACAACGACATCATCAAATCCATCGCCATTGACATCGCCAGCACAGCTGACGGAATATCCAAATTGATCGAATGAGGCGTTGCCCATGAAGGTATGAAGTAAGGTGCCATTGGCGCCAGAGTAGACCCGAACGCTTCCAGCATTCGCACCGTTCGTTGCATCGCCACGCGCACCAACAACAAGATCATTGATACCGTCGCCGTTCACGTCACCGGCGTTGCAAACGGAGTTTCCAAAAGACTGGTTTGCTGCCGAACCATCCAGGTCATAGGCAACGGTATATGTCGTAGTAGCTTGGCCAAGAGAAAGGCTCGCTGATGCGGCAAAGAGGGATCCGACTATCGCGAGGTTCTTAAGGTGTTTCATCATCATAGGTGGGCTCCGTTCGTTTTCATTCGACTTCACATTGATCGCTGAGCGATACCGCTGCCTGCTTCTCACAATCGAAGCCGACTTTGATTTCTTGCAGCGATTCTGTGGGAGGCACTTCGCTGCTCGAACAGGCGAACAGTAGGGAATCGAGCCGGCGCCCTGAAGTTTTTTTTGAACACCCAAAAAGTGACTTGACGAGACCTGGGGGGTGGGTTTGACGCAACTTGGGGAAGTGCGTTGCCTTGCGAGATCCGGGTACTCTCGTGGTCGGGTTTAGATTCTACGACGACTCGATTTTAATCTCATGGGCCGAACTCGGTGGGACCTGCTCATGGTGCATTTTAGTCGAGTATTTGGCTTTGCTGGCCCACTGCGCGGCGGCAAAGAGGCCAAAAAAAAGCCCTCTCGCTTTCGCAAGAGGGCTTTTCGTGATTAGGACTGATCGACTATGACTTGGGATTACTCAAGAGTCATGGCGATACCGTTTGACCAGCGGAATGGGTACATCTTCACAGGATCAGGAAGCTGGAAGATCTGGAAGTAGACCGTTAGACCAGCCAACAAGCCATTACTTGGCAGAATAGGAGCAATGTTGCCTTGAGCGTTTTCACGGTCAAAGTTGAACCTCACTTCGCCCAACGGGTTAAAGAAGAACTGATTCAACGGGTCATTGAAGTCTGTCCGGTCTTGAATGATGTGGGTTGGATCATTCGAAATCAAAAGCAGCAGTTCTGGGAACATTCCCATGGCTGGTTGAACAAAATCAACCGGCGTGCTGGAAACAAAGTACACGAACTGTGGACCAACAGCAGCTGGACCGACCTGGAGCTCAGGAGTCTTAATGAAGATTTTTCCCGTGGTCGCATATGGATCAGGATTAGGTGTCGACTGTGCTGTGGTATCAGCCTCCCATCGCATTTGGATGGTCTCAAGATCGCGGCGATTCTCGGAGTGATAGACGCGAACTGGGAAAGGCAGAGTTGGATTCATTCCACCAGAGTTGAATGCTTTGTACATTCTAACCGAACCAGTGTCATCACCATTTGTTGTGTGATCAGCGTAGGCGCCAACAGCGAAGTCTGAAAAACCATCGCCGTCCAGGTCACCCATGGAAGTCAGCGCTGAACCGTAGAAGTCGAAGTCTGATGTGCCCTGCAAGGTTTGTGTTCCAAGTGCGCCCATAGGGCTCCCAAAGATAACATTTGCGGCACCTGAACCAGCATTAAAGGCTCCAGTGGTTTTGTAAGTTCCAGCGAGAATGTCGTCGAAGCCGTCGCCGTTAACATCTCCAGCATCACTCACTGCGATTCCGAATTGATCGTTAGCAGAGATGCCTTTGAGTGCAAAGAGTTCGGTGACGGTCGTGTCGATGTCGCGTCCACTGAGGACTTTGACTTCCCCACAAAATGCTTTACCAACATCCGATGCTGAAGGGTTACCAACAACGATGTCGAAGACGCCGTCGTTGTTGTAATCACCAGCGCAGCTGACGTTTGTTCCGTATTGTTCAAAGTCAGCAGTGCCGTTGATCTTGGCAAAAGTGACAGCTGAAGAAAGGACACTTGCTGTCGCAGCAGACCCGATTAGATCGGAATCAAGGACTGTCAAGCTGCCTCTGCTATTGCCACCATCATCGTCGCCGATTGCACCAACAAGAATGTCATCGATGCCATCACCGGTAAGATCAGGGATACTTGCGATGGATGCGCCAAAGAAATCACCGACATTTTCACCTTCGATGACACGAAGTTCGGCACCGTCGGCGCCACTAAGAAGGTGAACCGCACCGCGGCCACCATTGAAGCCTCGGGCGCTGACCAAGAGGTCGCCGATTGTATCGCCATTGACATCGCCGATACGACGTACTTTTTCGCCGAAGAGCGCAAAAGCTTCAGGACCGTTAACCCGATAGAGCTCGCCTTCTTGAACCGTCACACCACCGTCGCCGCCATTAATGACAACGATTTGGCCTGCGTTAGGGTTGCCTGGATCAGCGAAAGGAGCACCGATGATGACATCAGCAAATCCGTCACCGTTGAGGTCGCCTGCGCAATGGACTGAGTAGCCAAATTGATCGAATGCGTTGGTACCCATAAAACTAAACAGGACGGACTGATCAGCACCGGAGATCAATTCGATCATGCCGGCATCCGTTGCGCCTGTGTCTTCGCCGCGGGAACCAACAACAAGGTCATTGACCCCGTCGCCGTCGAAATCGCCAGCATTGCAGATTGCGCTCCCATAAGCACTTCCTGGATTAGTCGTGGCAGGAGCACTACCTCCCTTAGAGATAATATCGCTGCCTTCTTGGGCGGGCACGGGCACCATTGTTTGTGCGCCTACTGAAGCGATTGGCGCAATTGCCATGCTTGCAGCAACGAGCATCAAGCAGATGGGTAACTTATTTATCATCATAGAATAGACTCCAATCAGTCTGTTGGTTGTCAGGTTCGACGTCTAACGTCGTATTCGAGATCTGCCTCCCGGTGCGAGGGACAAGCGGCGTCTCGACAAGCAGCCAAATGTTAATTGCATCCGCGCTGCCTGAACACCGGGAATTGTAGGGGATCCGGATTAATTGCCATAGCCTTTTCCGGGCGGCTTATGGGCCCAAATCGCCCTGGGTGTTAATAATTTCTCCTAAGATATAGCGTTTGTATGGCTTATGGTTTTGCGGGTTTTTTTCGCGTGGGTGATTATGCGGGTAAATCAGGATAAATATCCGACAAGTCATAGACTTATGGCGATCGGATTTGGGTAATTTCCCGGCTGTCGCGGATCTTGCGGGCCCTTGGCAAGAAAAATCACCATGAACCCGTAGGGGATTCACCCGATAATACGGGCGCCAGTGGAGTCTATTGGATCTGAGCGACTATTGCCCATTCCGGGCGGCAAATGGTGTCGTTGTTAGGGCGTCAAAAGAAGCGCTACCCCGTTGGAGCTGGACGCAAACGGCATTCTTTCAAAGAATTGAACGAATACAAAAAGTCCGGCCAATTGGGGCGCTACCCGACTAATATTGGGCACGGCGATTTCGCCCGAAAAGCCGAAGCCAAGGGTCCCAGAGTCGATCAAGTTGAGGGCGTCATTGGCAATTAAGACGGGCGTTCCGAACACAAGGAAACTGGCTGGCGAAAGGCTGACAGCATATTGACCAAGGCCACCTGGAGTGGCTTCACTACAACTCATGGTTCCCAATAGGGAATTGGGATCACCGCCGTTTGGAGTCCATTCCAAATAAAGTCGCGTCGTGCCTGGCATGTCCTCATAAACAAAGAAGGGCGTGGTTCGAGCAACGTGGACACGAATACTCCCTGCATTTCCCGCAGGGACGTCAGCCCCAGGGGCACCCATGGCAACATCGAAGAACCCGTCGCCATTCACGTCCCCCAAGCCACAAACGGCCTGACCCAGGAACGCGCCGGGTCCCGTGCCCAAGAACGTCTCGAGCGTAGCGCCATCGCGGCCACTGTGAACCGTTGCAAGGCCAGCAAGAGAGCCATTCGCCCCATCGCCAATGGCGCCAACGATAATATCGTCAAAACCATCGCGATCGACATCTCCCGCCCCATCAACTGCCGTGCCCATGAGTTGACCAATTGCACCACCTACAAGATCATGAAGCAGGAGCCCTGTCGATCCGGAAAACACCTGCACACGACCCGCATTCAGCCCACCCAAATCGCTGCCTTTGGCGCCAACAACGAAGTCATGAAACCCGTCGCGGTCGACATTCCCGGCATTTGCCAATGTTGCGCCAAAGCGGTCGCCAAAAGCTTCTCCGCTCATGGATCGCGCAACAACGCCAGTCGCACCGGAAAAAAGGTGTACTTGCCCGACCTGAACTCCGTTCATTTCAGAGAAAGGCGCACCAACAAGGAAATCATCAAAACCATCGTCGTTCGCGTCGCCTATCCCAGCAACAGATGAACCGAATTCAGCCCCGTCGGATTGGCCAAACAACAGATAAATCTGAGCGCCGTCGAAGCCAGAATGAACCGCGATACAACCGCCATCCGGCAGCCCCAGGTCAGACTTCGGTGCGCCGACAATGATGTCGTCAAAACCATCACCATTGACATCTCTCGCACGGCCAATGGCAGAGCCAAACCCATCAAAACTGCTGGATCCAGGCAGAGAAAGGAGCTGCGCGCCATCGGCCCCAGAATAGACAAGAACAAGCCCAGATGACGCCTCAAGGCCATTTGCGAACCTGGCGCCAACGGCAAAGTCTGGCGTGCCATCGCCATTTGTGTCGCCAACACCACTCACGGCGTAGCCGAATTGAGCGTTGGCATCAGCCCCAACCCTGGCGTAGAGCAAGTTTCCATCGATACCAGAAAGCACCTGGGCTCGGCCCACGACACCCTGGCCGTTGGCGAAATAAGGAGACCCAACAATAAAATCTGACACCCCATCCCCATTCACATCGCCGACTCGGCTCATCGAAGTGCCGAATGACTCATTCTGGGTCTGTCCTTGCACTTGATAAAGGTTCGAAAATTGAGCTGATGCGCGATTCGGGAACGAAAAGACAGCGAACATGCCCACAAGGAATATGCGAAGTGAATATGAGACTGCCATTCAATGCCCTCAATTTAGCTAAATTCCCGGACCTTGTGCCCCACTCGTCAGTTGGGGCAATCACTAAGTCGTGGCACACAATTTGGCGCCAACACCCCTTTCCCAGGGGTCCAGATCGTAATTCATTGGACCGGCGTTGCAAAGGCGGGAGGCTTGAGGAAAGGACGAAACAAAGAAAGGGCCCAGCGTCATCACGCCGGGCCCTCGCAGCAACATTGAATCGTATTTTTGGTTGACCGAATTGGCCCGGCGCGAGTGAGCCATTTCGGTAACCATCAATGAAAACGGCCGCCACCCGAATCCGGGGTCTAAAAAAGTCAAAAGATGCGAACTCACTGCAGCACAAAGAGGTCATCCCAATGCCCTCCCCTTGGTCTAAAGTTCTGTATGTGGGGTAGTTAACTAGGGAGAGAACTACCCAACATGAGGAGCTCTTAGAATTCATCGAATTCCCTCGGACGCTGTGGGCCGGGAGTGAGAGTCGATGTTCGATCTATGAGCATTAAAACCCGGGGGGAGTTCCTTGTCGGAACCCAGGCGCTATTTGTTTTCCGGTGGAGGTACCGGTGGGCACGTGGTCCCAAACTTAGCCATTGTCCGTGAGATTCAAGACGAAGAGCCCGATTGCCGGATTCTTTACTTGGGGACCAATCGGGGTCCCGAAAAACAGTTGGCTGAGAAGGCCAAACTGGCCTTCAAGGGAATCGAATCGCGCCCCTTTTCCTCTCCACGCCGTCCAAGTGCATTCGCTCGTTTTATCTTTGGCTTGGCAGTCGGCCTGGTTCAATCCCTCATCACAATGATCCGCTTTCGACCGCACGTTGTCATTGCCACCGGTGGTTACGTTTCGGTGCCAACCGTTTTGGCCGCTGCAATTCTTCGGCGGCCCATTTTCTTGCACGAACAGAATGCGCGGCCAGGAAAAGCTAATCTCTTCCTGGCTCGATTTGCCACCAAAATCGGTGTGAGCTTTGAAGAGAGCTTGCCGTGGTTTCCGGCTAAGAAAACCGAGCTCACCGGCTATCCCGTTCGTCAGAGAATTGCTGCCGGTGATCCCGCGGCAGCAAGAGACCGCCTTCGTATTCCTAAAGACGCCAAGGTGGCATTTATCCTTGGTGGCTCCATGGGCGCCCGCTCGATCAATCGAGCAACCGTCGAGGGTCTGTCACGACTCTTGGACAATGAAGAGACGACAGTCATTCACAGTACCGGGCTTACTGCTACGGGCTACTACGATGCTTGGGGAGACACCAACGATCGCCTGAAGTCGGCTCCTGTCGCAGAGTCCAGTCGAAATCGATACATCTTGCGCCGCTACTTTGACCAGATCGAAGACGCCTATGCGGCCAGCGACCTTGTCGTTGCTCGTGCTGGCGCAGGCGTCCTGATGGAACTCGCCACTCTCGGCAAGCCCGCCCTTCTGATTCCAAAAAGCGATGGTGTCGATAATCATCAACTCGTCAATGCCCTCACCATGAAAGAGCATGGTTCGGCTGAAGTGATCTTTGAAGAAATCTACGAAGCTAAAGAAGGCCCGATCACTCGCGTACACGGCGACCAGTTGGCGAGAAAAATCAACGAGCTCCTGCGCGACGAAGTCAAGCTAAGTGACATGGCTCGATCGGCACACAATTTCGCGATCCCTAATGCCGGCCCGCAAAATGCCACGTTGGTTCGGAGCTTAGCTCACAACAAACGCCGAGTCATGTCGACCAGCGTACAAGTACTTGTTGGCGAATTAACGGCGGAGGACGGCGAAGCCGAAGAGCTCTTTTTTCCGGTTACGACAATTGGCCATGCTGGCAGCAGTGACATCCGCTTGCGAGACAGGGGCCAAGGAGACCGCGCACTCGTGCGACGCAGTGGCAGCTCTCGAGAGAATACCACATACTCCATTCTTCCCCGTAAGGGGCGCGTGGCGATCAACGGCAAAGTGATCGATCGATCGACTCCCCTGCAGGCGGGGCAAGCCCTTGAGATTGGTGCGAACAAATACACCTTCCAGGCGCGCATCGAAACACGGGAGCAAAGCCCAAGAAACTCACGCGTTCTCGCGAGTGTCTTGGTCACCGGGTTCGGCACACTCTTGTCGCGCATCTTTGGCCTAGGTCGCGAGGTTGTTTTGGCGTCGACATTCGGCGCTGGGCGAGTCATGGATATTATTGTGGCTTGCCTCACGGCGTCCAATCTCTTCCGCCGAATTTTCGCCGAGAACGCCGTCGACAGCGCTTTCTTGCCAACCTTTGTCATGCTCTATCAAGGGGGTCGGAAGAAAGAAGCGATTCGGCTTTTCCGTACAGTCCTAACCTCATCAACAGTCATCACTTTATTGCTCGTCGTCGCGGCTGCATTTACAGTGCCATATTGGTTGCCAGTGATGGTCCCTGGCTTCGCTGCAAAGGGGTTCTTGCCCGACGCCGTCAAGTTGACGCGCTTGATGTTGCCTTACTTAACACTCATCACAATCGCGAGTGTCTTTGGCGCTGTCCTCAAAGCCTTCGGCCGCTTCTCGGCACCTGCATACGCGTCGGTTATGTATAGCATTGGCATCATGTGTGGCGCCCTTCTCTACCCGACACTTGGCATAGTCGGCATGGGTGTTGGGCTCATCTTGGGTGGCTTCGGTCAAGTGCTCATGCATCTGCCACCCCTTTTATCAAAGAGCTTTCGCCGGCGAACGGGTTTGAGTTTCGCACCGGCCCTAAACGTCAACGAGCCGGGCATGCGCAAGGTCCGCTCGACGGCACCAAAGATCGTCGCCGACGTAACAATCACGAAGATCGGATCTGTTGTAGACTTGGCCATCGTCTCCATGTTGGCGACGGGCAGCGTTTCCGCCTTATACTATGGCTTGCTCTTGTTTCAGTTGCCGTTTGCTTTGATTTCACAATCGATCAACACCGTGGCACTCAAAGAGTACGCCGAGAACTTCGCGACTCGCGACCAGGCCGCGTGCCGCCGCATCGTGACAACAGGCGTAAACTGGAATCTCTTCCTCTTGTTGCCGACCTCTGCATTGATGATTGTTTTGGCTCGTCCGACCGTCGATCTTTTGCTGAACTATGGCGTCTTTCAATCGAAAGACTCAATCGCTGTCGCCACCGCCCTTTCCTGTTACGCCGTCGGATTGGTTGGTTGGGGGCTGCAAGGGCTGATGGGTCGATTCTACGCCGCGCGACTTGAGTTGGGGCAAGCAGTCGTCATCAACTTGTGCGCCATCGTATTGAACATCACTCTTTCAATTAGCTTTGTCTTGATGGGAATGTCAATCGCAGGAGTTGCTCTTGGCACCTCCATCGCCTTCTTGGCCAACGGCGCGTTTCGCGTTTGGCATATGAGACGGAATATGATGGCCGATGGCGGTGGTTTCGAATTCGAAGACATTCTGCCTTCTGGAAAACGCGCCATCATTGCTTCGCTGGGCGCTGCCTTCATCTCGTTCCTTACCCTTCAAACAGTTCAGGGCTTTGATGCTCTGCCGACCTTCCTTTCTCGACTGTTTGTCTTCTCACTCCCTGCGACGACTGGATGTGTATCCTATCTGGTTCTGGCGTGGGCTCTGAAATCACCGGAGATGGACGACGTCTTGGCACGCTTGCGCCGGCAGATTCCACAAGCCCCACCAAGCGATCAAAAGAAGACACCACTCAATGTTTACTGCTTGCGTCCTGAACAACTTCTTAAAGTTGCGTTGAGTCAACCGGACAGTGTGCGTGACGCAAACTTGACTGGTCGTGTGCGTGATTTCCTTGGCAAGGAAAACTGGAAGCAAAGAAACATCGGCGTCAAACTCGTTGGCATCCTCAAGATTCGTTCACTCAAATACAATCTGGTCAAGATCGTTCAGTCAAGGACGCCAGCGCCACTGCTTCATCGCATGTTAGGTGGTGACTTTGAGCATCCAGGCTTCGTTCGAAGAAATGCCATTCACAGTTTGCGTCAAATTGAATCCCTTGACCTTGATGTCGAGCGCGCTCTGTTGACGGGTTTGGGTGACTCCTATTTTGAAGTGAGAGCCGCTGCCTGTGACGCGATCGCAGCCTACTCCAAAGAGCTAACGCCGGCGGTCAGGCGACTGGTACAATGGCGCCTCAAGAGCATGGTTACTGAGAAGAATTTTGAAGTCGCCCGGGCCGCCGTGAAGGCCCTCACAGCTGCGGCCCTGGATGCTCGAGCAGCCGAGATTCTCATGACTTTGCACTACCACCCCAACTGGCAAGTTCGACATGCTGTTGTTGGTGCCTACTACGACCTTTATAAGCGTGGCATTCTCGAAGATCGCGACCTTATTCGACGACGACTCGACGACATCCTTATTACTTGCGATTCCTTTACGCCTACGTTTGAGCTCAAGGAAACAATGAGCCGGGTTCGCTCTGGTCTCCAAGGAGACATTCCAACTATTCAGGATGATGCCTTATGATTCCTTGGATTTGTGACCAGATGTTTTCGGACATGGGGCGGTGGCACTTAGGTGGCACACCGGTCCTACTCTTGTGTGTTGGCGCATTCATTGTGTCATTCCTGTTTGTCTTTTTTGCTGGTCGAACAACCGCAGCGCGCCTCTATCGAGCTGGCGTGAGAGATCGGGTTCGCAACTACGACGCTTTTTTTGCCAAGAGCAAAACCGGGACACCAACCATGGGTGGCATCCTCATTGTGGGTGCCATTGCTGCTGGCGGGCTCATGTTCTGCAATCTATCCAGCGGCACCACTGGCCTGTTGCTTTTGACCACCTTGTGGTTCGGAGGCATCGGGGCCCTCGATGATCTTTTGAAGGTGAAGCATGGATCAAGTGATGGCGGCATGTCGCGAGGACTCAAGTTCTTATTGCAGATTGCTTTTGCTGTCTTCTTTGCCGTCATCCTTGTCTCAGAGGGATGTTCTCCTTTCCCTGAAGAGATTCGAACAACCCTACTGTTCCCATTCCCCCAAGGTGCTGCTGTAGATCTGGGAATGATCTACCCTATCTTTGTGGTCTTTGTTGTTGTGGCCGTAGCCAATGCCATCAATTTCGCCGATGGGCTAGATGGTCTTGCTGTTCTGCCTAGCGGTTTGACTGCCGCAGTTTTTGCATTTTTTGCTTATCTTGCTTGGAATGAATTTTCGGCCAAGGTTTTTGGGTTCACCTCGACGGCAGGTATCCAAGAGGTTGTGGTCTTTGCTTCCAGCGTAGTCGGCGCGTGTTTTGGTTTCCTGTGGTTCAACGGTTATCCAGCGCAGATGTTCATGGGCGACACGGGCTCCCAGGCTTTGGGTGGATCACTTGCGGCCATAGCGATTCTGTCGAAGCAAGAACTGCTTTTTGTTGTCGCCGGCGGAATTTTCGTCTTTGAGGCGTTCTCTGTCTTTCTTCAGGACTACATCGGAATCCGGCTCATTGGGCGCCGTTTTTTCTTTCGTGCCCCAGCTCATCACAGCTATCAACACCAGGGAGTGGCCGAGACGAAGGTGGTCCTGCGCTTTTGGATTGCCTCCTTGTTGTGCGCCGTCCTTAGCGTGGCAACGCTCAAATTACGCTAAATTAACGGAGAGAACGTCTGCCTCGAATCAGGACACCAGTCCTTGACTTCTATGTTGCCTAAAATGGCAGCTAGGCACACAATGCTGCCATGCAAGTGAGCTTAATTGGTAACAATGCGGGTGATGTCGCTCCTTTCGTTGAAGAGATTGGAGTTGAGATCGTTGGGGTTGATGAAAACCCTGACGTCATGATCACCTATGGCGGCGATGGAACCCTCATAGGTGCCGAGATCGCCCACCCTGGCGTCCCAAAGTTGCCGATGCGAGATAACAAGAGCTGCGCAAAGTGTGACCTACACAACGATGCGGCTGTCTTCCGGCGTCTTATCCAAAATGAGTTACAAGAAACTCGGCTCGAGAAATTGGAGGCCACAACCCGTGGGCAGACCATTCTCGGACTCAACGATATCTTGTTGCGCAACGGTGACTTGAGAAGCGCCGTCAGATTCCAAGTTCACGTCGGTGGTGAGCCAGTAACAGATGAGATGATTGGGGATGGGTTGGTCGCCGCGACCCCATTTGGAAGCTCGGCTTACTTCCGCAGTATCACTAACACGACTTTCCGGGCTGGAATTGGCATCGCTTTCAGCAACTGCACGGAGTTTCCCAATCACATGGTTCTCTTGCCCGAAGATGAAGTGCGGGTGGAGATCATTCGGGGGCCCGCCCTGTTGGCGGCGGACAATACGCCACGGGTTCTCGAATTGGCCAGCGGTGACGACATCATCATCCGCCGCGCAGCGAAGCAAGAAGCGACCATCTTGGGCTTGGATGCACTGCGGTGCCCTCTTTGCCAATACATGAGGGCACCGCGAAGACGATTTTAAGAGGCGTTAGCTCGGCACGCGATTGATGCGGTGCTCACCCTCATTAAGGGCTTCTCGTGCCTCTTCAGCAACCGGCGCTGTCGTCAAGACCCAACCCTTCACAGGCTTAGCAGGGATCTCTTCTTGAAGAGCTCCCAAAACAGCGGTGAACTTCTCAGCGTCCTTGGCGGTAAATTTCGCCTTACGCTCCAGTGGCCACAAACACCAAGTTGCTGTCCGTGCTTTCGCAACGATCAGGTCCTGGTTCCCTTTGGCGCCAAAGTCTACCGGTATAACCTCTTTGATTTCAGAGAACCTCGGCAACCGGACAATATCGCCCTCGACTTCGATCGGCGAACCTTCTTTAAGTCGGCGAATGAGTTCTCGGCTATCTAGAAAACGCTTCACAAAGATCTCCAAAACAGGGCTTTCATGGCCCATAATAAGCACTAAACATGTCGAACTGTCAAGTTTAGCCAATAGAAGACAAGGCTTGGTCCAAATCTGCGAGGAGATCGTCGATGTGTTCCACGCCTACCGAAAGACGCACAAAATTATCAGTGATCCCCAACTCCAACCGAATGTCTTCTGGGACAGAAGCGTGAGTCATGATGGCCGGGTGCTCAAGCAAGGACTCAACCCCGCCTAAGCTTTCAGCCAAGAAAAACAGTTTTGTGCTGGAGCAAAATTTCTTTGCGCCTACTAAGTCTGACGCCAGTCTCACTGAAACCATGCCGCCAAAGCCATCACCCTGCTGCTTCTGCATTTCGTGACCTGCATGGCTCGGAAGGCCTGGATAAATCACCGTCTCAATAGCGGGATGACTATCCAGGTGCTTGGCAACAGCCATCGCGTTGGACCCATGTCGCTCCATACGAAGGCCGAGGGTTTTCAGGCCGCGGAGGGTCAACCATGCGTCAAAAGGTCCCATCACCGCACCCATGGCATTTTGGGCAAACTGAAGTTTTTCGCTGACTTCCGGGTGGCTGGAGCACACAACACCGCCAACGACATCAGAATGGCCGCCAAGATACTTGGTGCTGCTATGCATGACCATATCGGCACCCAGATCCAACGGACGCTGAAAGAATGGGCTCATGAAGGTGTTGTCGACCCCCAAGAGAATGCCCTTAGACTTACAGATTTTAGAAATGGCGGCGATATCGCTGATCTTCAGCATGGGATTGGTTGGGGTTTCCAGCCAAACCATCTTGGTCTCAGGGCGAATAGCTTCGGCCACAAGGTCTAAGTTGGTGGTATCGACATAGGAGTAGTCGAGTCCGAAATCTCGGAAAATCTTCTCAAAGACCCGGAATGTTCCGCCATAGAGGTCATCGCCAGCAACGATGTGATCTCCGGCCTTAAAAAGAGTCATAATCGTTGAAATCGCTGCCATTCCAGAGCCAAATGCATAGGCATTCTCAGCATTTTCCAATGATGCGATACATGCTTGATAAGCATCTCGTGTTGGATTGCTGGTACGTGAGTATTCATGCCCCTTATGCTTGCCAACCTCGGGTTGAGCATAGGTGCTGGTCTGAAAAATTGGCACAACCACGGCTCCCGTGGTCTCTTCTGGCTCCTGGCCAACATGGATCGACTTTGTATTGAAGCGCATAATTTGTCCTTATTAGTTGGCCCATACTATGGCTGATGGCGCGCGGTCCCAAGTTGCAGGTTAAAGGCACTGTGTTGCGTGTCACCTTGCGATGGTCCTGGTGTCCCTTTATCTTGGGCCAACAACAAGGGGATCAAACGGCCATGACTGAAAAGCGTTTCCAATACGATGACTGCGGTGTCGACACGAATCGAGTGCAACAGGGGCTAAGTCTCTTGGCTCGTTCAATCAATGAAACGCACAAACTCAGAGATGGGCACGATTTTGGCCGCCCAGCCTTGGGATTGGGCTACTATGCCAACGTTTGTCAACTGCCCGGCGGCCAGGGGTTGGCGATTTCGACGGACGGGGTAGGCACCAAGCTCATTGTGGCGGAATTGGCCGGACGGTACGACACTGTGCCAATCGACATGATTGCCATGAACGTGAATGACCTTCTCTGTGTTGGGGCTGAGCCCTTTGCTCTGGTGGACTACTTGGCGGTCGGAGACATTGATCCCGATGTTTTTGAGCAACTAGGAGCTGGCCTACTGGAGGGTTCAAAGCAGAGCAACGTCACAATTCCAGGTGGTGAAATTGCCCAAGTCGCAGAACTCCTTAAGGGTCATGGTGATAGCCCTGGCCTTGATATCGTAGGCACCGCGGTTGGCCTCGTAGATTGGGATAAGATCAATCTCGGCCAAGACGTCGTGCCTGGTGACGTTGTCGTTGCATTGGGTGCCAGCGGCCTACACTCCAACGGATTCAGTTTGGCGCGGAACATTCTCTTGGACCGTGCTGGCCTGAAGCTCGACGAGCATATCCCCGAACTGGGTCGCACATTGGCGGAAGAGCTACTTGAGCCCACTCGGATCTATGTGAAGCCAATTCTGGAGATGCGCGATGCTGGCTTGGCGCTGCACGCCCTCCTGCACATCACGGGTGATGGTTTCTGCAATATGAACCGAATTAAGGCCGAAGTTGGATTCGAGTTAAATAACCTGCCCGAACCAGGACCGATTTACAAACTCTTGCAGAAACACGGGGATGTGAGCGATGCTGAGATGTATTCCGTTTTCAACATGGGTATTGGTTTTTGCGTCGTAACCCCTGAAGCAGAAGCCGACAAAATCATCGCCATCTCCCAGAAATATGAAATCCCTGCGCAGGTCATCGGCGTTGCAACCTCCGACCACCCGAATCAAGTTCGCTTGACACAGTTCGGCTTAGTCGGGGGCAAGGACCGCCTCGCCCCAGAGTCAATGTCTTAGGAGGTTTGGGCGCGGTAAATGATGAGCTCTTGGCAACGTCCGATAAAGTGCACAGGGGCTGCCCATTCACTGCGGTGGAGCCTTTTGCTGCTCATTGCATTGTCGTCTCTTGGCGCCTGCACCGGCACCCCTTCTGGTCCGATTGATCTTGAAAAAAGCCGTTACGCGCGCCCGGCCCACTCAGCTGACCACGATCCTTGGGGAACACTCGCGGTACGTTTTGTCCGTGACACACGGCCTGGATGGGAGCTTGGTTTTCACAACTACTTACGGGAAAGCTATTATTCCGATGAGTTATTTGAGCTCCCAGTTGCAGTGACGATCAAGCGGTTAATTTTGGTGGAATCGCAGAGATCGCGGGTCTTTCTTCCAGAGCAAGAACGCACCCGAAGCAAATACCTCTTAGATCTCACGTTGAATCATTTCTTCATCCGAACCGATCGGAACCTACTGGATCTGATTCCGATCCTGCCAACAGCCTTAATCGATGCGGTGATCGATTTCGAAGTTAGGTTGGTCGACCAAGATGGGCGTTTGTTTCTGTCGAAGCGCTACAATTCGGCAGCAGAAGACCGAGCCAAACAATTCGAGTCATTGCCAAATGACGGCGTCGAGCAGCTCCTGCAAATTCTCAGTGCCCTCATGGGAGAGCTTATCGCCGACATGGATCGTTCGGTCTCTGATTTCTGGGCTGAGTTGGGCATGCCAGTACAGTGAGAAGTTCGGATGTTATTAAGTTCCGAATCCGCTCGCCCATTGCCGATCGTTGACAAATCCTCGCCAACTCGGATGCCGATGGCCCTTTCGAGTTGTGATACACGGAGACCATTCCGGTTGAACTGGCTCGCGACGGAGATGCAACCCAGACTCTTTGAGTCGTTTGTTGCCTTTTGTACTGTTGCATCTTCGGCAAGCGATCACGCAGTTTTCCCAGGAATTCGCACCGCCATGAGAACGTGGCACAACGTGGTCAACCGTTACATCGTTCGCGCGCACGTGGCGACCACAGTACTGACAGCTATCACCGTCCCTGCGATGGAGATTTCTTCGGCTGAAAGGAACCCTTCTTCCAGGGATCTTATTGTAGGTGGTCAGAACAATGACTTCCGGAGATCGAAGGACGAGCCGTGGGGTGTGGATCGCGGATAAGCCGCTCAATGGGCCTAGATCGCACCAAGATTCAAAGTCGTGGGCTTCATAAGTATCGGGCTGAATAATCCGCGCCGACCCGCTCACAACAAGGACCAAAGCATGGCGGACGGTTATTGTGTTTATGGGTACCCAAGACTTGTTGAGTACCAGGGTTGGTGCTCCGAGCCCCAACCCGCCAGGCTGCCCCATAGGAATTCTCCGAAGAAAATCGTGATATACGGGACAGATTATAGAGTGCGAAGGGGCCAAAATTGTTGAGAAATTCGCTTAGATGGGTGGTTTTGATCAAAAAACAGTGGTTGGTGACGGGGCAAAAAGGCCCCCCTCTGACGCTATAGTTAGCTGTGACCTGCTCCGTCCGCGAGCTTTCAAATTTGAGAAAATGACATGACAAACGATCAACAAACCGCTCCTAACCTTCTTTCGTGTATTGGCTTAGCAGCAGCACTCCTCTGCGTTTGTTCTTGTAGGAGTGTTGAAGAAACTCACAATCCTGTCAGTCACGTCTTGGTCAAAATTGGCGCTACTGCCCCTGCGGAGGTTGAGAACACGTCTCAGGAGTTGTCGCGCATTCAATTCGATGATATCCCGGTCCCTCCCGGATTCTTCTTCAGAAACCATCGCAACGAAAGCTATAGCTTTGTCGATGGAGACTTACGGCAGGGTCGGTTTGTCTACTGGGGCAGAAGTTTTGCCTCTGATACACGACGTGAATACCTGGAATTACTTGCCAAGGATCCGTACAACTGGTCTCCAGTCTCTGTTTTTGAAAATGACGAGGCTGGGCCCTGGATATTCGAAAAGAACGGGGAACGTTGCGTCGTCGAGAGCCGACGCTTTTTCCACGATGCCAGAAATGGCGATGTGGTGACGATCGCCGTAGGAAAGCACCTGAAATATGACGACGAAAACCCCCGCGACGAATGACTTAAAAAAGGCCGATCTTCCTTGGTGGGAACGCCTTACAGACACTTCCAGTGATGCGGATGCCGGCAAGCGCATCCTTAAACTGATCACAATCACCGCTGTTGTGGTTCTGGTAGGGGTCGCAGCTTGGAACTTCGTGGATAGTTCCAAGGCTCAGAGTGAAGACGAGCGCGCCCAGATCTTGGAAAAAGGGCTGTTCTTGCTCCCTGACCGAGAAGATGTCAATTACGGCACCATTGTCGACCAGATTCCCACAAGAAGTGGGCGGGGCCAAACGATCGCCTCCGCCTTTGTTCGCAGCAGCCCAGGCCTGGTCGGGCGTGACTCAGTCACCAGCATCGCTATGGAGCCAGAAGCTGCTGCGATATACAAAGAAGAAGTTGAACAAGCGATTCAGGAGCTCACAGATCGAAAGAGCCTGTTTGAGGAGGGCCATTGGGAAGCACGCTACCTTCACACGCTCCAGCAGTTGCATTTCTTCGCTGCGGTGAACTCCACAGACAACAAGGATCGATTAGATCACCTGGGTGCTCAAATTGCTATTCTGGACGATTTGAAGGCCCGCTACAGCGACCATGGCCTCTTGGGCATGAAACCATTGCCTTCACAGCCAGAAAAGACAGTGTTGGACTGCTACTATGACGCTGCCAAGGCTGAGCACAAATTTCACAGCACACACAACGCCAACGGCATCCTAGAAGCAGACAAAAATCTGAAAGTGACGATCGAACTGGACAACGGCAAGATCTTAGAGATTGAGACTTATAGTCGCGTCGCACCAAAGGCTCTCAAGAACTTCATCGATCACGCTCAGGCTGGTCGCTATGACGGAACCGCCTTCCATGCTGTGAATGCAGAAGACGGAACCTTCGTTGGTGGCGGAGCTTACAGTCGCGACCACGCAGACCGTAAGTTTATCTGGGGCCAAGAAAACCCAGGCTATACGCTGACCATGGAGACAACGTCGCTTCTGCCTTCAAACGCAGGCACTATTTCTCTTCATCGTGAAAGCACGACCGGCCATGGGTTGTTCTTTAAGATTCACACAGTTGATGCTGACGTCTCGAGATCAGTTGACACCGTGTTCGCGAAGGTCACCAGTGGGCTTGACGCCCTTTCAGAATGGATTTCAACTGAAGTCCACGATGAAGCTGGACTCAACAACACCCTGCTCCCACGAGTTCGGTTGGGCATTAAGAAGGTCACAGTCACGGGCGAAATGGACTACCCGTCTGAAGATAGCTGGAAGCCGGCTATGCTCGAAATGAAGCCCGGAGCTGTTACGGCTGCTGAAAAGGCCTTCATTGCGAAGCTTAAGGCTCTCGAAGATGGTGGTGATAAGGACAAGCCTGAAGACGACAAATAAACTCCTAAGGGATCTTCCTTGCGGATTAGTTAAAAAAAAGAACCAGCCAATCGGCTGGTTCTTTTTTTATAAGTAACTTCCCAGAAACATCTTATGTCGATATGGAGTTTTCTTGAGTTGCCTGATCGCCAATCAGTTCAGCTCCGTCCTCAATGCATCTCAAAATCCGATTCAGGGATGAGGTGTCGTAGTAATCAATAACGATGCGCCCCCTCTTGCCTTTTCCAGTCAATGCCACCTTTGTTCCCAAAGCCTCCCGCAAACGCGTCGCGACTGCGGTCAAGTGGGGATCCTTGCCGATGTCGTCGGCTTTTGCTTTTGGGTCTGCAGCGGGGGCCTGGCTCACCTTCGCCAAGCGCTCCAAGTCCCTCACAGTCAAGTTGCCTCGAGTCGCCTCTTCAGCAGCGGCGAGTTGTTGCTTTGGATCCGCGAACGCCAACAGCGCGCGAGCCTGGCCCATTGAGATCAGCTTCGACGATGCCATGTCCTGGATCACAGAAGGGAGGTCAAGGAGACGTATAAAATTGGCCACAGTTGAGCGCTTTTGACCTAGGCGCTTCGCGGCCTCGCCCTGGGTTAACTCGAACGTATCGATCAACTTACGATAAGCCTTCCCCTTCTCGATCGGGTCAAGGTCTTCTCGTTGGATATTCTCAATGAGAGCTAACTCCAACATCTGCTGGTCATTCGCGTCGTGGACAGTCGCTGGGATCGACTCAAGGCCCAACTCGCTCACGGCCCGCCATCGACGCTCTCCCGATATGAGCTCATATCCGTCTTTCACTTTACGCACAGCAATCGGCTGGATGATTCCGTGAAGACGAATACTCTCGATCAAGTCATTCAATGGCTCAATATCGAAGACACGGCGTGGCTGATGAACGTTCGGGCGAATCGCGTCAACGGGGATCTCACCAGCAACAGGAGTTGGCGCTTCAACTTCGACTGGAGTCGTTCGCTTGATTAGAAAATCGAGGCCGCGGCCGAGTTTACGTTCCGTCATAAGTCATAACTTCCTTTGCAAATTGGACATAGGCACGTGCGGCCCTTGATTCTAATGAGTGCTGGAGGAGTGACTCCCCCGCTATGCGGCATTTCTCGACTTGCTCATCCCGAGGCACAACTGTCGGGCTCAGTAGTCCTGGATATTCAAAACTCAAATCGCGCTTCACATCGCTCGACAGACTGTTCTTATCGAGAAACCGTGTCATCAGGATTCGCGTCGTCTTGGTACCTAAGCTTGGGCCCGGCTCTACATCACGAATGAAATCTAAAATCTGCGATGTCGACTCTCTCGCAAGCAACTCCGCCTCAACCGGCACAACAACTGTGTCTGAAACGCCGATCGCGGCCTTCGTCCAGCCATTTAGAGCCGAAGGACAGTCAATGACACACCAAGGATACTGGAACCGAAGCACATGGAGCGATTCATAGAGTCGATCCACAGCCCCTTCCGCAGGCTCAGTATTGTCGTCTGTGACATCTGAAGGCACAACATCAAGCCCGGCAGCCACAGAACGAACCAAGAGTCCTACGGAAGTTGGATCTTCCTGGCCAGCCAAGATACGCCCAAACAAGCCAGATCGAGGTCGAGCGACCCCAAGATGCTTAGAGACGCCATCTTCGTGGTCAAGATCTAGCAACAGGGCGCCTTGGCCTCCCAAGGCAAACGCCTGAGCTAGGCTCAGTGCTGTGGTTGTCTTACCAACGCCCCTCTTTGAGTTGACGACGGCAACTATGCGACTCATGAAATTCAAATCCCTGTCATGGTGTATGGCACAATCCTACCCAAAAGCGAGGACGACTCGATCAAGTTCCGCAAGAATGTTTCACGTGGAACACATGGGGCCAAAAAAGCAAGCCCTTCAACATGTTCCACGTGAAACACAGGGCGCCAGCAAGAAGAAAGAGCAGATATCCATGTTCCACGTGGAACATTGCCTCAAGAACCCAAAAGAACGGGTGGATCAGACCCATTCTGCTGCAAAGCAGCACATCCCCACAACACCGGCAGCGTTAACCACGGGGTGCATAAAAAGAGTCGCCCAACTTCTTGCAGAGCAGGCCTTAATGCGATTACTATCGTGCATGCTGAAAGCGATAGCACGGACAGAGTTTTTAGGGCCTTGGCGGAAACACCAAGCTCTTCCTCTTGTTTGTTTTTCAATCGGACTTTCGTCCCTCGCAGCCTTTGTTCCCAACAGGCTGTCAAACAGTGTTGGATTGTGGTCGGAGAGTCTACTCGCCACCCAACTCCTCGCATGCCTACTCTTTGTGCTCGTGGTTTCGGTATTTGGCATGTCTCCAACGAGGTTTCTCTGGAGCGCTTCAAAGATCGGCCCAGTTGCCGCGCGCAATGAATGGGTATTGTTAGCCCAGAATTTCGGTCAAATCCTCGCCTTACTCACCATTTGGCTCCCAGTCTTTCTGTTCCAAGTGATTGGCTTGCCTATGTTTATGGACATAGACATGGGTGAGGGTTTCATTCCGAGGAGTATCGCGGTCTTTTTGGGTGGAGTAGGGCTCATGGCTTGGGGGCGCCTCTTTGCCGTCATTATGCCAACCAGCGCCGCCATGCTTGCGACGGTAGGGCTTGTTGTCCTCGGCCAATTCCTCCTGCTGTCTCACGGAGACGCCGGGTTCGGATTTGCCACCACAATAAGCCCTGGGTTAGAGTTTGTGTTTCGGACATCCGGAGCAAAGGCAAGTGGCATTTCCTGGCTCGCAATCATCAGCCTCGTCGTGAGCTTGGTTGGAATCTCTAACCTTTTGTCCGCTTGGATCTTAGAGACTTGGCACGGTGTTCTTTGTTCGCTTGACCATGGCGATACAAGGTCTTAGAATCTTAACTCGGAGCAACCTGGGCAGCCCCAACTACCAGGTCTTACAAGACACCTATGGGTTGGCTCATAGGACAACCCTGGAAACGAGCACGTTGGGGAGAGGTGAAGCGGTGCGCTACGGCATCTTAGGCGACATTCACGGCAACCTGGAAGCTCTTGAGACGGTTGTTGCCGGCCTTGAGAAAGAGGGCGTCGACCACTTCATCAGTGTTGGCGACATTGTCGGCTACGGAGCCGACCCCTCGGCGTGCATCAAGGTGGTCCAAGACCTTGATGCCACTGTCGTCGCTGGAAATCACGATTGGGCCGCAATCGGTAAACTGGACGCATCATTCTTTAATGTTTACGCCAAGGAAGCCGTCGACTGGACAGCGTCGGTGCTGAGCAAGAAAGAAAAAGAGTGGATTGACGAACTACCCCTGATTGAAGTCGTGAATGAAGAAATCACAGTGGGGCACGCGACAATCTCGGAACCCGAGCGCTTCAACTACATCCAGACCTACTATGATGCCGCACGCTCTATCAATGAAATGACCACACCAGTGGCTGTTCTGGGCCATTCTCACGTCCCACTAGCCTTCTTGATGTCTGACTCATTGCGGCTTTCCGTTGCCACCAAAATCGACCTCACAAAAACAGCGAAGGCTCTCATTAATGTCGGGAGTATTGGCCAGCCTCGGGATGAAAACGCCAAGGCTGCCTATGGGCTCTATGACAGTGAGACGAAAATGTATCGCCTGAAAAGAGCGCGGTACGATGTACGTACTACGTGCAGTAAGATTCGGGACGCGGGGTTACCCCAAATCCTAGCCGAAAGACTCAAATACGGCCGCTAACAACCACTGGGGGCGTTATCCTTGCAGCGGGATGATTTCGCCGCGGGCAGTCTGGCCGTCGATTTCGATAATCCCAACACTTGGTGGAACCTTTCCATCACGGCGAGATGCGCTACCCGGACTAAACCAAAGCCGATCGGAAACAGATGCGTTGAATGGCTCTCCGGAGTGCCCATAAATCAACACTTTGGGATCATGCTCGGTCAAGAGTAAGCATGTTTCAGCATTGGGGCGGCTTGGCGTCCCGACGTTATAGCTGACCAAGAGTGGAAGCCCCCAATCCTCGCGGAAGAGAGTCATTCCAAGAGGGTAGTCGGCCGCATCATCGGTCGATCCAAGAACACCCGTCACGGGTGAGAGGTTCGAAAGCTCTTCCAATATTCCCATTGCGCCGATTCCACCACAGTGAAGGATATAATCCATTCCCTGAAAGATGTGGGGAATACGGGGATGAATCTCCCCGCACGTATCTGCAAGTACACCAATCCACATGCTGTCGTAAACTCACCTTGGGGTGTACGTCGCCGGACACCTGTTGAATTCGTTCTCGTGACGAGGATACACCACCGTAGGACGGGCCCAAGCAACAAAACTGTGGCCACGTTTATCGCTGTCTTCCGGTCTGTGCGATCCCAGAGAGATTAACGAGGACCCGAGATCAAAACGAGAGAAGCCAACAATTGAAGAAGGGTGTCTATGGGCGAAGGTAATCGAGTTCGTCTGGAAGTTGATCAAGACCTTCTTCTCCCAGTCGATTTTCGAATAGAAGCTGCAGGTGCTTAACGGGCACATGGTCGCCGTCAAAGATCACTTTTCGCGCTTCCAGATGGCGCCCCGCCAACAAAATGACCTGCATGATAGATCCAGCATAACAGCTGTCTTCGTCAATGGTTATGGTTACTGGCATATTGTGGTGAGTGACGATCTTGGCGATCAACGACGCTGGACGAGCATGCAAAACAACACCCTCCGGAAGGTCTAACTCAACCACGAGCGTTGTTGTGAATTCGCTCAGCAGATTTTCTGCCGCCGGCACACCAGCACCCATATAGCGATAGATAAAATATAGTCCGTAGTTGAGGATCCGATCCAAGACGAGAGCCTTGTCAATGAGTTCCGAGACTCTCGCCTTGGAGGCTTCGGTCCGCAGGTCATCTTCGTGCCGTTCGTAGAAATGAACCAAGCTCTTCAGGATCCGCGTCAACTGTAGGGACATCGACAATGCGTGGCGGAAATCACGCAAGGTCTGGCTATTCAATTCGATTTGCGTGTTGGCGATAAATGTATCGTAGCGCGATTGAATGTTCTGGAGTTTAGCCTCCAGGAATCGCGCCTGTTCTTCATTGCAAACCCGTGAAACAAAAACCTTCATCGCCGCAACATCATCAAACTTTTGACGCGGGGCACGATCGTTCATCGTCTTGTTGGCTGCGAGAAACAAAGACGCCTCGGTCGCAATCATCGCGCCAACATCCTCGTGGTCATCAGCGCCAAGAGTGTGAGGTAACCTCTTTCGCGCCATGTCCGGTGAAAGCAGCTGTGGAGGTGATACATCGCTCTTGTTCGGGTCGCAGCAACTGCGAGCCTCACTATGGATGGCTGTTAACAGAGCTCGAACACTCCGATCAGCAAACAATTGGGTTTGGGCGGTTTCAGCGCGAAAAGCATCATCAACCGTCGACTCGCCAAGGAATCCGTCAGCCCGCATGTGTAGGGCGACAATCTTGAGTCCTTGGCCAATCTCACCAAAAGCAACCAGGGAAGAGATGAGCTCTAAGAGTCCGGCAAATGTTTTGTTGTAGCGAGCATCGTGGTCTTCAAGTAACAACTCAACCAAGGCTGCCTGCTCCGAAACGAGAGCGTGGACTCGGCGTGAAAGTTGCGCCTTCTGATTCTGGGTGGCCAACTCATCGAGGTGAATCAGAACGCGGATCTTCTCCGCAAGGAGGAGCGAAAACTCCTCCTCAGAACAAAAAGTCTCGGAGACCGTCGAGGCTTCTGGTTGTTCTTGCGATTCCGAATTCATGAGTAAGAAAGTGCTCGCTTGGACCCTATTGGGTGAGGTTCATTAACAGACGACTATGAACGAAGTTACGGCACTTGTCAAGATGGGGGCACGCCTTGCTACACCCTCGAAGCATCGCTAACATCCGTTGCTATAGGGCTTTCGAGCAACTCATAGCAGCTGAAGATCAGTCCGATTCAGAGTAACAAAACCCCAAAAGAAACACTCTTGGGGTCAACCCACATCAAGGGAGAGACCTCAACCCACCGATGAGCATCCGCCGCCGCCAACTGTTGAGGATCGTCTTGGTGGCCATAGACCTCTGTGTCTGTGGCGCCATACTGTTGTGTGCGGTGCCCAAAGGGCTCCAGATAGGTCCTCAGATCTTGCTGGTCGGTGTCTTCGGCGTCCTAACAATGTCCTTTGGGCTCCATGATTCACAAAAAACACCTGGGGAAAGCGCGCGGGTATGTGCCATTGCCCTGTCGTCGATGGGGTGGGGGGTCATCGTTCAGGTCGTGGCGAATCTCAACATATCCTGGGAGCCCCTGGCGGGAGCCCTTGGCTTGCAGGATGTGGTTCTGTTGGGATGCGGTGTGTGGTTCGGAAGATTCACCCTGCAACTTCTCAACATCCCAACCCAAAAACCCGTCCTCGTTCAAGGGAGGGGGCCGAGGGCCAGGCGCTTGGTCCACGCTCTGCGTCGCCAGAAACTGGGCGGATTTCGCCTTATCACAGAGGATGGGCCGGCCCCAAAGGCGTGTCTCCTACTGGACGCGCGTGACGACAAAGAGGGCCCCTTTGCAGCTCCAACACTCTTTGGACTCGATGGCAAGACATGGCAAACAGATCAATGGGCCATCGCTCCAGCGGAAGGGCCTGGGGACGGCCTCTCAGCCCGTGTGAAGCGTGTCTTTGATCTGGTGATCGCATTGATGCTCTTGCCGCTGATCATAGCCATACTGGCTCCCTTCGCCTTTATCGGACTCATCAAATATCCTCACCAGCCCTTCTATGGCCAAATTCGCCTTACTCGCAGTGGTCGTTCTTTTCGGATCCTGAAGCTTCGATCCATGCACCTTGACGCCGAGCCTAACCAGGTGCCCGTTTGGCCATCAACTCACGACCCGCGCATCACCGGTTTTGGCAAGTTCTTGCGAAACTTGTGGTTAGATGAACTCCCACAAGTTTGGAACATCCTAAGAGGCGACCTTTCGTGGGTAGGGCCAAGACCGGAGAGGCCGGAATTTGCTCAAGTGTTTAGCGAAAGCTTGTCGAAATATGCATTGCGACATCAAACCTGTGCGGGCGTGACCGGGCTGGCGCAAATCAGAGGGTTCGCGGGGAACACAAGTCTCCGCAAGCGACTAATTTGTGACCTCGAATATATCCGGACATGGTCACCCTGGCTTGATGTGCAGGTCCTTACCAGGACCCTTTGCCAGCTATTTGTAAGACGCCGACAACCTGTGTTTGAATTTGTTCCTGGAGATGGGGGGAGGATTCCCTAACCCGCGCTCCAGTCGTGGGAGGAGTTTGTCATCCCTGTCCTTAACTCGATCGAAACATACTTGGCTGAGATCAACTGCATTTCGTTGCTCACCGCTGAAGATGAAATCCGCCTTGGCCACCGCATCAAACAAGGCGACCTCGAAGCCCGCGAGCAAATGATTCAAGCGAATCTACGCTTGGTAGTCTCCATAGCTAAAACCTACTCGAGCCGCGGACTTTCCATAGCTGATCTCATCGAGGAGGGTAATATGGGGCTTCTCCGCGCGGTTGAGAAATTTGACCCGGACGAGGGTTGTCGCTTTAGTACCTACGCCACCTGGTGGATAAAGCAGGCTATTCGCAAATCGCTCTCGAACTCGGTTCGAACGATCCGCCTACCAACGTATATGGTCGATTTAGTTGGGCGCTGGAAGACTCTCGCAATGGAACTCTCCTCTACCTTAGGGCGAGAGGCCACTCATACCGAAATGGCCGAGAAAATGGGGTTGGCGCCGCGCGAACTCAAATCCATAAAACAAGCCATGCAAGCAACTGCCGCAATGGAACAGCGTATCTCCATCGAAAGAAGTGGTGCTGGGGCTGACCATATCCGTGATGACAAACTCACCAAGCCTGACGAATACGCCCAGAAACAGAACGAAATAACAACTATGGGCCAACACTTAGGGGCATTGAACAACACCGAGCAGTCGATCATTCGTCTACGGTATGGACTCGATGGTGGTGATCCGATGACCCTTAAAGAAATTGGACACATTGTAGGGATGACAAGGGAACGAGTTCGGCAGGTAGAAGTGGCTTGCCTCAAGCGCCTAAGAAGTCTTCTCAACAAATAAGCCTATCCTTCTCCACAACCCTAAACAGTTTTAATCAAACAATTTATGGTCCAACAAAGCGCTTTTGTCTCGTTTTGTCCACCGGTTTTCCCCACCAGTCTTTCGCAGATTCACAGAGTGCATCATCCACGGCTCCCAACTCGAAAAGGGCACAAGATGCTGTGCTCGTTGAGAGTCATATTCCTTTGGATTTCATGTGGATAGGATGTGGGTTTCTCTCTTCTTTTCCACACCCGAAACCATAGGCTGATCGTCTGTGCGGAAAAACCTAGAATGGATTTCATAGGAATCCGCAATTCATCCACCAACATTGAGGGTCTATCCTCGTATCCAACACACACGCTAACTTTAATCATTTCAAGGACTTACTTCCGCAGTCAGTGGCTTTCTCCCCAATCGTCACGGCCCTTATGATTACTGTGATTAGTTTCTAGAATAGAAGTTTTATCTTCTTAAGGCAGAAGAAAACCTTCGCCTTGTTTTCACCCCGATTTTGACAGACAGTTCGCACATGCAATGGCACGACAGGACTCTCATTATCGACAACTTTGATTCCTTCACTTGGAACCTAGTGCAACTCCTTGAAGGACTGGGTGATAAACCCATCGTCGTTCGCTCCACCGACCCAATCCTTAATTCGCTCACGGACATGGCACCAAGACGACTCATCGTGTCTCCAGGCCCTGGAAGCCCCGCAACCACCCCTGAGTCCGTCCAAGCAATTCACCGGATACTTGGCCGAGCTCCGATCCTCGGTGTCTGCCTAGGGCACCAATGCATCGCCACAGCACATGGGGCTGAGCTGAGAAAATTAGCTCATCCCATTCACGGCCAAATTTCCGAAGTGACACATAACTCGACAGGACTCTTTGAAGGATTACCCAATCCGTTCGTCGCAATGCGCTATCATTCTCTCGTGTTAGCCGACGATACAACTCGGATACCACTTCGAGAAACCGCCTGGTGCCCTGACGCAAAGAGTGCCATCGTTATGGGAATCCAGCACGAGACCCTGCCCGTCGCAGGCGTTCAATTTCATCCAGAGTCGTTTCTAACTGCCAACGGGCAACGCATCATGGAGAACTTCTTGTCATGGACGTAGACGCCAATTCTTTTCACAACCGCCTTAAGAACGCATGTGAACAAAAGAAAAGCTACCTCTGTGTTGGTATCGACCCGAGACAGCAATATCTCCCAAACCCTTGGAACACTTCAGCAAGCGACTTCAAGACCATAGCTCAGAGCTTCCTCGCTTTCGGCAAAGAGATCATTGATTTAGTTCACCGCGACGTCCCAATCATCAAGCCTCAAAGCGCCTTTTTTGAAATGCTTGGACACTTTGGCGTCAAGGCACTGGAAGACTTATCCGCATATGCCCACGACAAAAATCTTATGGTTATCGGAGATGTTAAACGAGGAGATATTGGCTCAACCGCGGAGGCCTACGCCCAGGCCGCATTCCGTTTACACCAAGGCCGGCCGCTCTTTGATGCTGTTACAGTAAATCCATACCTTGGTGCAGACGGCGTCTTACCTTTCGTACGCGCCGCGCAAGACGTAGGTTCGGGCGTCTTCGTACTCTGCAAGACAAGCAATCCATCTTCCTCCGACCTCCAAGACGTCATCACCGATGAGGCAATATCGATCTATAGCCTCGTCGCTAAGATGATCACAAAATGGGGCAGTGATCAACCAGGCCTCGTTGGCGCAGTAGTCGGGGCAACCCATCCACAAGAACTCGCTGCGCTACGCCACCAGCTGCCTAACGCCTGGATCCTCATACCGGGCATTGGCGCACAAGGCGGACAAATTAAAGACGTCCTTACCGGATTCGGTCAAGGCCCGTGCCAATCACTATTGAGCGCATCACGGTCCATAACTTTCCCTTGGTTGAATCAAGGGATAGACGCACCTGAACATTGGCGTGCGCTAGTGACCAAAGCCGTCGAAAACATCAACAGCGAAACAAGAAGACATCTCTTCCAATGACAGTAGACGACGAATGGTACAAGAGAGCGTTTAATGCCGACTACTCTGCAATCTATGCGCACCGCGACGACTCCTCTGCAACAAAAGAAGTCCGGTGGTCTCTCGGACAAATGTCTGTGCCTAACGAGGGTTCTGTGCTTGACCTATGCTGCGGGAACGGAAGACACACTGTTCAACTCGCAAACGAAGGGTTCCGGGTTACCGCGGTCGATTTGTCGATACCCTTACTGCAACAAACAATGTCGAGAAGAATCAATGGTGCTCATGTCGCATGTGCTGACATGCGCAACCTCCCTCTAAAAAGCGGGTCGATGGACGCCGTTTTCTCTTTCTTCACTTCATTTGGCTACTTCCAAGAAGACCAAACCAACGCCGGTGTCCTTTGCGAAATCGCTCGCGTCTTAAAAAACGGTGGGAAGGTTCTTTTCGACTTTTTGAACGCAGACTATGTGCGCCAGAACTTAGTTCCCATTAGTCGCGATGAGAAAGAAGGAACTGTGCTCGAACAAACACGGCGGATAACGGACGACGGTACACGAGTAGAAAAAACCGTTGTGTTTACACAACCCGGACAACTCGTCGAAAAATACACTGAGTCGGTAAGATTATTCTCCCAAGAAGAGTTAGTCGTCCTCTTCGAAGACGCTGGGCTCTCAACCACAAACTTCTATGGCGACTTCGAAGGTTCGTTATTCACATCGGGCTCGCCACGACTTGTTTGTTTTGCGCAGAAAGAAGGATCACTGTTGTGAAGTCTTTCTATGAGGCCTATCTATCGGGTGACGAAGGTGCCGAAAAATATCTTGGACCACCACCAACCATAGACGCCGTCGTCGCTCACGCTCGTCAAATAGAACAAACTGAAATACACGCCGAAGCGATAGAAATTCTTCGCCAACGTATTCCGCCATTGATTGCGAACGAAGACTCAGCGATCCAAGAATCAATCGCAAAACTTAGTCAACGACCCGTCTTTATTTGCGCCGGTCAACAACCCGGCTTATTCGGCGGGACTCTCTTAAGTCTTTACAAGGCGATAACAGCTATCGCCCTGTCTCGCGCTCTTAATGACCAAGGAGTTTTGGCTCTTCCCCTTTTTTGGAATGCCTCGGAAGACCACGATTTTAGTGAAGCAAACCGACTCTGTATTCCTCGTCACAAAGAAGCGCAAGAACCTTCGGTTTACAAATTGTCTTCCGAAAGGCCAAACCAGTCTCTATCGAAAATTAAGGTTAACGATGATGACCTGGATTCCTTGCGACGGATGATCAAAGAGAATGACCTTGATCCATCATTTCTCCCAAACAGAGCCGAAGATTTCGGAACATGGAATACAAGGCTCGTCTATGCACTCACAAAGGGGTCTGGCCTCCTTGTCTGTGAGCCTCACTGGTTCGCAAAAACTTTAGTGCCACTGCGTGAAGACTTCTTTGATAACCGAGAGCAACTACAAGGATTGGTCGCACACCAAAGCGCCTTAATGGCTGAAGACCATTTCCCGGTGCCCGTCAAAGTTATGGGTGATGAAGCTTTCCATTTCTTCGACAGTGACAACCAAAGACTAAAAATACGCGCTTCGGGAAAAGAGTCATTCGAAATCGACGGTTTAATGTGGTCGGCAGCCGGCTTGGTTGAGGCTCTCAAACAAGAACCTAATCGCTTCACATCTAGCGTCCTCTCACGCCCAATTGCTCAGCAATATTTATTCCCTGTTGCAGCGCAAGTAGCGGGGCCAACAGAGTTGACCTATTTGGCTCAAATTCGTGAAGTCTACAAACCCCTCTCTCAACAACCACCAATTCTCTGGCCAAGGTCACATTTCCTTCTCCTTAGCCAACAAGATCGAGATTTGACGCTTAAGCTTCCTATCTCTGGCGACGACCTTCTCCATGGGAACTATCCAATACCTGCTGAACCAGGAGACACGATCATTGAGAATATTGAGTCATTGATTCGCAAGGCATTTGGGGAGGTCGAACAAATTCGAGACCCGGATTTGCGTAAGAAGGCCATCGACTTGCGCCGCACTTCCATGAGGGAGATAAAGAATCTCAGAAAAGAATCGAAACGTCTCGAGAAACAAAGAACAAAACCACTCATGCGAATTGTTCACCAACTAAAGCAAACGGTCCAACCACGTGGTATTCCGCAAGAGAGAATAATGGGACCAATGAGCCTCGGCTTCCAAGCGGACCCAGAACTGTTCGACATCCTTAAAACAGCAATAGATATTTCATCGCCAGGA